>DASYAQ010000135.1:0-5991 GCA_036501225.1 Caulobacteraceae bacterium
TCGCCGAGCAGCTTCTTGCCGTTGATCACGAAGGTCGGGGTCGAATCGATGCCGTCCTTGTCGATATAGGACTGCACCCGGTTGTTCAGCGCGGTCAGGGCGGCGTTGTCGTTGATGCAGGCGTTGAACTGGGCCTCGCTCAGGCCGGCGGACTCCGCGATGCTGAGCAGGCTGCCCTTGACGTCGCCGGACTGGAACATCTGGGCCTGGCCTTTGAACACGGCGTCCAGAACGCTGAAATACTTGTCCTTGCCGGCGCACCTGGCGGTCAGGAAGGCGGCGGCGGCCACTTCCGGCGGTGGGGTGAGGAACTCGCGGAACACATAGTGGATGCGGCCGGTGTCGATGTACTTGGCCTTGAAGCCGGGGAAGACCTCGTTGTTGAACCGCGCGCAGTGCGGGCAGGTCGCCGAGGCGTATTCGATCACCGTCACCTTGGAAGCCGCATTGCCCAGGCTCATGTCGTCGGCGGTCACCGCGCCTTGGCCGCCGGTCATCGCGGCGATCTTGTTGCAGCCGGCGAGGCTCAAGACCGCGAGCGCGATCACGAAAAGGCGGCGAGACGAATGGCCCATTGGCGTTTCCCTTGAATCCTGACCGATCGCCCCTGGCGGAGCGGCCGAGTTAAGCGCGATTCTGCCCGCGCCGCACAGCGCCCCGCCGCCACGGCAAACGCCGTTCGACGCCGCCTGTCAATGAGCGGTCGAAGGATGCCCTCGCGAGCGCCGCGCCGGCGGACCGGCCTTGGCTTCGGCGCGCGCAATGGCCGCATCCAGCTGCGGCAGCGTCTGTACGCCTTCCAGCCGTTGGCCATCGACGAAGAAGGTCGGCGTGCCGGTGATCTTGTCATTGTCGACATAGCCCTGCACGCGGGCGTTCAGGGCGTCGAGGGCGGCCTTGTCGGCCAGGCAGGCGCTCGCCTTGGCTTCGCTCAAGCCCGCGTCGGCGGCGATCTTGTGCATGATCGGGGTGGCGTCGCCGGTCTTGTAGATGTCCGCCTGGGCGTGGAAGACCGCGTCCAGGACGCTGAAATACTTATCCCGCCCGGCGCAGCGGGCGATGATGAAGCTGGCCGCCGCCAGGTTCACCGGCTCGGTGAGGAACTCGCGGAACACGTAACGCACCCGGCCGGTGTCGACATACTTGGCCTTGAAGGCCGGGAAGATGTCGTTGTTGAAGTGGGCGCAGTGGGTGCAGCTGGCCGAGCCGTACTCGATCACAGTCACGGGGGCGTTGGGACTGCCCATGCTCATATCGTCGGAGGCGGGCGCCGCGGCGTGGGCGGGCAGGGCGCTCAGCAGCCCGATCGCGACGGCGGCTCCGATCAGGCCGCGTCTGTGCGGGCGGCTCACGATGGCGAACCCGGTTCGCGGCGCAGGACCTCGCGTCCAAGGCGGATCAGGGCGGTTTTCAAAGGTCCCTCCGGGGCGCGTTCGACACTGGCGACAAGTTCGGCCTCGAGGCCCGCGTCGAGCGGCTGGGCGCGTCGGCGCCTGGCCTGCGCCGCCTGGGCCGGGCCGGCGGCGGCCTGGGCGCGCTTGACGACGCCCTGGACGACGCGCAGCCGCTCGACCGAACCGGCGCCGAGGAAGAGGTTCACCCGCATCAAGAGTTCGGGCGCCTGGTGCTGGATCAAGGTGGCCGCGGGGCCATCGACCTTCAGCTCCAGCACGCCGCCCGAGCCATTGCGCGGGCGGCTGAGCTTCACCGGCTCGGTGCGCGCGGCCAGGTTTTCGCCGACGATCTCGCGCCAGCGGGCCTGCAGGGTCTCCGGCCCGGCGCCGAACCGTTCGTCCAGCTGCTTGATCAGGCCGCTCAGCCGCCGCCCGGCGCTGGCCGGCGGCCGGCGGATGGGTCGCGTGCGCTTGGTCGCCAGGATGCGGGCGGCTTCGGCGGCGGAGGGCAGGTCGCGCGGCATGGCGGCATCTTAGACGGGCCGGCGTGGGCCACGCCAGCGTCTATCGCTTCGCGCCAGCCCCCCTCGCGGCTATCAAGGCCGCCCATGCCTGAGTCCGCCCTCCGCGCCCGCCTGCTCGACTGGTACGACGCCCATGCGCGGGTCCTGCCGTGGCGGGTCTCGCCGGCGGCGCGCCGGGCGGGCGGGCGGGCCGATCCCTATCGGGTCTGGCTCTCCGAGGTGATGCTGCAGCAGACCACGACGCCGCACGCCACCGCCTATTTCCTGAAATTCCTCGAGCGCTGGCCGACTGTCGAGACCCTGGCGGCCGCGCCGGACGACGCGGTCATGGCCGCCTGGGCCGGCCTCGGCTACTACGCCCGCGCCCGCAACCTGCTGGCCTGCGCCCGGGTGGTGGCCGGCGAGCACGGCGGCGTTTTTCCCGCCGCCGAGGCAGGCCTGAGATTGCTGCCCGGCGTCGGCGGCTATACCGCCGCGGCCATCGCCGCCATCGCCTTCGACCGGCCCGCCAACGTCGTCGACGGCAATGTCGAGCGGGTGATGGCGCGGCTCCATGCCGTGGAGACGCCGCTGCCGGCGGCCAAGCCCGAGATCACCCGTCTGGCCGCCATCCTCGCCGAGGGCCCGCGCCCCGGCGACTGGGCCCAGGCGCTGATGGACCTGGGCAGCCTGGTTTGCCGCCCCAAGGCGCCGCTCTGCGCGCGCTGCCCGCTGGCCGCGGACTGCCGGGCGCGGGCCGGAGGAACCCCCGAAACCTATCCGCGCCGCGCGCCAAAGGCCGATCGCCCGCGGCGTCGCGGCGCGGCCTTCGTGCTGGTCCGCGCCGGCGAGGTCGCGCTCGTCCGCCGTCCGCCGAGGGGCCTGCTCGGCGGCATGCTCGGCCTGCCGACCACGGACTGGCGAGCCAAGCCCTGGGCGATGGCCGACGCCCTGGAGCACGCGCCCGCGCTCGCCTCATGGCGCCGGCTCGGCGAGATCGAACACACCTTCACCCACTTCGCGCTGACGCTGGAGGTCTATCGGGCTGAGGGCGACGCAGTCGACGCGGACCTGATCTGGCTGCCCATCGAGCGTGCCGCCGCCGAAATGCCCTCGGTGTTCGGCAAGGCCCTAAGGCACGCGCTCTAAAGACCTCTCCCTCTGGGAGAAGTCTGATCGCTAGAACCTGGCGACCAGGCCGAAGGTGGTCGGGCTGTCGTCGAGGCCGATGGGCGCGCGTTCGTAGTGGACCGTCTCCGGGACCAGCTTGACAGCCGGCTGGTCAATGTCGGCGCCGTGGTGGACGGGCAGGACGTCGGCGCTGGTCCGCGACGGCGGGAAGGGGTCGAACCGGTCGGGCGCGGGAGGCACAAAGTGAGCGCGCTGGATAATCGCGCCGCGCCACAGGCTGCCATGCGCCACGCGGGCCGCCGGGGTGCTGAAGACGTAGGAGCCCACGGGCTGGGCCTGGAGCGGGTGGATCGCCGCGATGCCGGCGAAGAGGCTGGCGGCGAGCAGAAGCCGCGTCGGAACGGACCGCCGGGCGGTCATTTTTCTTTCCCTTGAGTGGGACAATGTCTAATTATAACAAGGTTGTGTGCGCTTGGTTCCGCGCCGTGCCTCAGCCGAGGCGGCTAGTCGACCCAGGTCGCCTGGCCGGCGTCCCGCGGCGGCGGATTTGCTCCCGCCGCGCCGAATCGGCGCGCCGCCAGGGCGCCGACCACCAGGACCAGGCCAAGCGCCAGGAAGGAGGCGGCGCGGACCACGCCCTCCAGATGGTCCAGGTCGAACAGGAAGACCTTGGCGGTGGTCGCCAGCAGCACGGCCAGCCCGATGCCGCGCAGCGCCATGTCCCGGCGGCCGGCGCCGATGGCCAGCGCCGCCAGCCCGTAGAGCGCCCAGACGGCCGAGAAGGTCCAGGTCTCCAGGCTGTCTTCGCGCAGCGGCGCGCGCATGGCCGCGCCGTGGAAGAAAAACCGCACGACCAGCGTCAGCAGCGCGAAGCCTTCGATGCCGGCCCCGGCCAGCGCCGCTTGCGCCAGCACCGGCCTGGCCGAGCGGCGGGCGACAACAGCCAGACGGACGCCGCACAGGACGGCCGCGGCATAGAGCGCGCCGAGGAGCAGCGGGGCGTGGAGGTCGCCGCCCAGGGGCCCCCACCATGGGCTGGCGATCCCGGCCAGCAGCACCAGGCCCGCCGCCAGGGCCGCCCAGTTGACGGCGTCGACCACGGCGCCCAGCCCGCTTTTCGAATCGAGCGCGGCGCTGAGCCTTGCTCGGCCGGTGTCCAGGCCGAGGGCCAGGGCCAGGCCGGCGGCGGCATAGGCGGCGATTTCGGCATAGGCGAAGTCGCCGCTGGTCAGGGTCGCGCCATGGAACAGCCGGCGGATCTCCGAGATGATCCACAGCCACAGGAACAGCAGCGCGGTGGCCGCCGCGGCGCCGGCGACGGCCTTGATCTGGCGCGCCAGCCGCCGCGCGGCTTCGGCCAGCAGCAGCGCCGGCGCCAGCAGGCCAAGCATCAGGCTGTCGAACACCGGCGGCCCAACCACCGGCCCGCCGAGGCCCCACCAGGGGTGCAGGGAAAGCGCCTGCAGCAGCAGCCCATGCAGGGCGCCCAGCCCCAGCAGCACCGGCCCGCGCAGGCGACCGAGCGTCGTCGAGGCGCCGCGGACCGCGAGCAGCAGGCCGGCGGCGAGCAGCAGAACGGTGCGCAGCGACGCCTCGGTGAAGCCGTCGACCAGCCCCGATCCGCCAGCGCCGGAGGCGCCGAGGGTCTGCAGCACCAGGAAGAGGCCGAGCAGACCGGACAACACCGCCGAGGTCGAAATGGCCTCGACGCTGGTCCTGACGTCCTGGCGCAGCTTCAGGGTGCGCCAGGCCGCCGCCTGGGCCAGGGTCGCCGCGGCGGCGGCCGCCGCGACGATCCGCCAGTCGGCCTTGCCGGCAAGGGCGGTGATCGCGACCGGCGCGCCGAGCAGGCCGGCGAAGCTGACCAGGCAGGCGGCGACCGCGGATTCGGCGAAGCCGCGCCACTTCACCCGCACGGCCAGGGCGGCGAGCAGGATGGCCAGCACGCCGTAGGCCGTCGGCGCGGCCCGGCCGTCCAGGCCGGCGTGCAGGGCGAGACCGGCGGTCTCGGCCGAGCCGGCGATCCAGGCCGCCGTCGTCCAATCCGATCCCGGATTATCGGTGCGCCGCGACAGCGCCACGGCGCCGGCGGCGAAGAGGGCGGCGAAGGCGGCGTCGATGGCCCAGTCCCAAGCCGGGGCGGCGAGGGCGAGGGCGGGACCCGCCAGGGTCAGCGCCAAGGCGACACCGACGGCCGAGGTCACCGCGGCTGTCCGCGACCTGTCCGAACGCAGCGCGCCGTCGAAGCCGGCGGCGGCGATCGCCGCCAGGCTGGCCAGCAGCCAGAGGCCGCCCACGGCGCGGTCGGGCGCGGCGTCGGCCAGCAGGCTGGCCAGGACGGCGACGATGGACGGCCCCGCCAGCCAGGCCGGCGTCAGGCGCCGCAGGCGCACGCCGGCGGCGACGGTCAGGGCGAGCGCGGCAGTGGTCGCCGCGGCGTAGATCGGCGCGGCTCCGGAGTGGAACCAGGCGATGCAGACCAGCAGGCTTGAGGCGACGATGGCCGCGGCGGGCAGGGAGGCCAGCAAACCCGGCTTGCCCGGCCGCTCGACCGCTCTCCGGCGCGCCAGGGCCACCGCCGCCAGGGCCAGCACCGCCGCGGCGACGGCGAGCAGGCTGACGCCGAGCGCATCGAAGGGGAGGAAGTCGCGCGACAGGCCCCATATCCAGGCGCCGGCGAGGGTCAGCGCGCCGACCCAACCCCAGTTGCGCAGGCCGGTGGCGGCGAACCCGGTGACCACGATCAGCAGGACGTAGGCGTCCAGCGGACCATCGGCCCAATGCGCCCCGCCGCTGACCACGGGAACCAGATAGGCGGCGGCCAGGGCCAGCAGCCCCAGGGCTTGGCCGTGCAGCAGCGACAGGGCGAGCAGGCCGAGCGAGATGGCCGCCAGAAGCATGGCCGCCGTCTCCAGCGGGATGAAGTTGTAGAGGCTGCAGGCGGCCCAGCTGGCGGCATAGAG
>DASYAQ010000136.1:0-1886 GCA_036501225.1 Caulobacteraceae bacterium
GACCTATGGAATCCTGCTGCTGAACCAGCTTGATCCGAGCATCGAGGCCATGGGGGCGTCCTACCGTATCGAGGTGCCGCGCCAAGCCCTGCGCGCCGCGAACAGGGGGATCATGAACGTCCTCTATGCTTCGGCGACCTCGGCGACCACGAGCCAGTACGCCTGGCTGCTCTGGCTGGCCGACCACCCGCTGAAATAGGGCCGCTCTAGCGGGTGAAGACGCCGACCAGCTCCACGTGCGGCGACCAGAGGAACTGATCGACCGGCAGCACCCGGCGCAGCACAAAGCCGCCGTCGGCCAGGATGCGGGCGTCGCGGGCGAAGGTGGCGGGATCGCAGGAGACGCTGATGGCGATGGGGACCTTGGAGGCGGCGATCTCGCGCGCCTGTTCGGCCGCGCCGGCGCGGGGCGGATCGAACAGCACCGCGTCCAGCCGCTTCATTTCCGCCGCCAGCATCGGCCGCCGCGCCAGGTCTCGCGCCTCGGCGGTGATGGCTTTCAGTCCAGGCGCGCCGCTGGCGGCGATCAGCGCCCTGATCGAGGCGACGGAGACATCCGCGGCCATCACCGAGGCGACCTCGGCCAGCCGGACGCTGAAGGCGCCGACGCCGCAGAACAGGTCGGCGACCCGGGACGCCCCGTCGATCGCCTGCACCGCGAAGGCGGCCATCGCGGCCTCGGCCTCCGGCACGGCCTGCAGGAAGCCGCCGGGCGGCAGGCCGACGACGACCCGGCCCAGCCGGACCACCGGCTGGCGCGCCTGATAGACGATCTCGCCGGCCAGGGTGACGCGGGCGAAGTCGCCGGCCGCCGCCCGCTCGGCCGCCCGCAGCCGGGCGTCGGCGGAAAGGCCGCCGCTGCGCCGCTCGATGCCGGTGACGTCGACGTCGAGGCCGGTCTCGGTCAGGGTCACGTGCAGGGTGGGCGCTGACTTCGGATGTTCCAGGAAGGGTTTGGCGAGCGCGGCCAGGGCCGGAAACGCCGCCTCCAGCCGCGGGTGGGCGATGGTGCAGCTGCCGATCTCGACCAGCCGCCACGACCGGCGCGCCTTGAACCCCAGCGCCACGCCCTTTCCCGCCGCGCGCGCGTGCAAGGCCAGGCGGCGGCGGCTGTGGGCCGGGGCGGCGAAGGGGGGCAGGATGTCGGTCTCGATCCGCTCGCGGGCCAGGGCCTGGCGCACCTGATCGGCCTTCCACGCCAGATAAGGGACTTGCGCCCAGTGCTGCAGCGCGCAGCCGCCGCAGTCGCCGAAATACAGGCAGGGCGGCGTCACCCGGTCGGGGCTGGGCTCGAGGATGGCCTCCAGTTCGGCCCGGTTGCCCTGGCGTTCTGCCCGCACCCGCTCGCCCGGCAGGGTCAGGGGCGCGTAGAGCGGCCCGGCGGCGACGCCATCGCCCTTGGCGCCCATGCTGTCGATGCGGAGTTCCTGCATGCTCGCGTCCATGAACGAAGATGAACGGCCCGCTCAAGCGGCGTTCAGGCGCGTCCGGAGATCATCTATCCCGACGATGGAACAAGAGCGGGTTGAGGAAAAGTGCGAAGCGGTTTTCCGCCCGCAACCCGCTCTAACCCTAGGAATCGATCACGTTTATGATTTTGGATTGTTTCAATCCAAAATCATCGTGATCTAGCGTGTACCATCAATCCTGGCCGATCGTGGCCGCAGGGGGAAATACCTCAATGACCTTTCGTTCTACACTCGCCAGCGGCGCGCTGCTGGCGGCGACCGCGGCGGTGGTGCTGACCAGCGCCATGGCCACTCCGGGCGTCTCTTCGGCCCAGCCCTACGAGAGCCCCGAGCAGGCCTGCCAGCAGCAGCAGGACAATCGGGCCGTCACCGGCGCCATCCTCGGCGGCATCGCCGGCGCGGCGCTCGGCAACAGCG
>DASYAQ010000137.1:0-3392 GCA_036501225.1 Caulobacteraceae bacterium
GTCGTCGGCGTCCTGATCATCGCCGGCGTCCTCTGGTGGCTGCATGCGCGTAACTACGAGAGCACGGACGACGCCTATATCGACACCCATATCGTGCGGGTGGCGCCCCAGGTCTCCGGCCAGGTGGTGAAGATCTTCGTCACCGACAACAGCCTGGTGGACCCCGGCGCGCCGCTGGCGCAGATCGACCCGGCCGATCCGAAGGTGCGCGTCGAACAGGCCATGGCCCAGGAAGCCCAGGCGCGCGCCCAGCTTGCCCAGGCCCAGGCGCAGATCAAGGTCAGCCAGGCCACCTATGAGCAGGCCACGGCCAGCGTCCTGGGCGCTGGCGCGCAGGCGGTCAGCGCCGCCCGCGACCTCGACCGCTACGACACCCTGAAGCGGACCCTGCCCGCCGCCGTCGCCCAGCAGCAGATCGACCAGGCCCGGGCGGCGGCTGAGAACACCGCGGCCCAGCACCTGGCCGCCGCGAAGCAGGCCAAGGGCGCGGCCGCCCAGATCGACGCGGCGCGCACCCAGGTCGCGGCCGCCCAGGCGCAGATCGCCAACGCCGTCGCCCAGCGCGAGGACGCCAATGTCACCCTCGGCCGCACGCTGCTCAGCGCCCCTATCGCCGGCCATGTCACCCAGAGCACGCTGGCGCTCGGCACCTACCTGCAGCCCGGCCAGCAGGTCATGGCCATCGTGCCCATCGACGTCTGGGTCACGGCCAATTTCAAGGAGACCCAGCTCGCCCATATGCGCGTCGGCCAACGCGTCGACATCCGCATCGACGCCTTCCCGAGCGTGAAATTCCGCGGCCACGTCGATTCCATCCAGCGCGGCGCCGGTCAGGCCTTCGGCATCCTGCCGCCGGAAAACGCCACTGGAAATTTCGTCAAGGTGGTGCAGCGGGTGCCGGTGAAGATCATCATCGACAGCCCCGATCCCCGCAACTATCCGCTCGGCCCCGGCATGTCGGTGAGCCCCCGCGTCGAAGTGCGCTGAGGGGCCGGCGCGATGTCCGACACCGGCGGCGAATGGACCCCGGCGCGATCCGTCGCCGGAGAGCTCAATCCCTGGCTGATCGTCGGCATCATCTCGATCGCAACCTTCATGACGGTGCTGGACTCGTCGATCGCCAATGTGGCCCTGGGCCACATCGCCGGCGGCCTGTCGGCCAGCTACGACGAGGCGACCTGGGTCATCACCAGCTTCCTGATCGCCAACGCCATCATCATTCCGATCAGCGGCTGGCTGTCGAACGTGGTCGGCCGCAAGCGCTTCTACATGATCTCGGTGGCGCTGTTCACCGGGGCGTCCGTCCTCTGCGGCATGGCCCCCAACCTGACCTGGCTGGTCATCGCCCGCATCCTGCAGGGCATCGGCGGCGGCGGCCTGGCCCCCACCGAACAGTCGATGCTGGTCGACACCTTTCCGCCGCAGAGCCGCGGCGCGGCCTTCGCGGCCTACGGGATGGTGGTGATCGTCGGCCCGATCGTCGGGCCGGTGCTGGGCGGCGCGATCACCGACAACCTGTCCTGGCATTGGGTGTTCTTGATCAACGCCCCGATCGGGGTGCTGTCGCTGGTCCTGGTCAGCCTGTTCGTGCATGAGCCGGACGCCTTGATCAAGGACCGCGAACGCCTGCTGGAGAACGGCCTGCGCGTCGACATCATCGGTTTCGCCCTTGTCGGCCTGGCCCTCGGCTGTCTCGAATTCACCCTCGATCGCGGCCAGCGGGACGACTGGTTCTCCAGCCCGTTCATCACCCTCTCGGCCGTGGCTTCGGCGATCGCCTTCCTGGCCTTCGTGCCGTGGGAACTGACGCGAAAGGATCCGATCGTGCCGATCCGCATGTTCGCCCGGCGCAACTTCTCCATCGCCTGCCTCTTTCTGCTGGCGGTCGGCATGATCCTGTTCGGCACCACCCAGTTCATCCCGCAATTGCTGCAGCAGGTTCTGGGCTACACAGCCACCGACGCCGGCCTGGCCCTGACCGCCGGCGGGTTCGCCACCATCCTGGTCATGCCGCTGGCCGGCGTCCTGACCGGCAAGCTGGACGCCCGCATCATGATCGGCTTCGCCTTCGTGGTGGAGGCGCTGGCGCTATGGAATATGAGCCACCTGAACACCGACATGTCGTTCGCCGACGCGGCGACAGCGCGCATGTGGCAGGCGGTCGGTATTCCATTCCTGTTCGTGCCGATCAGCACGGTCGCCTATGTCGGGTTGCGACCGGAGGAGAGCAATCAGGCCTCGGCCCTGATGAACGTGGCCCGCAATCTGGGCGGCACCTTCGGCATCTCGCTGGTGCAGACCATGCTGGCCCAGCGCGAGCAGTATCATCAGGCGCGGATGGTCGAGACGCTGAGCCCGCTCAACCCGAACTATGCCAACGGAACCGCCGGGGCGGCGCACAGCCTGATCGCCAATGGCCAGGCGGCCATGGCGGCCTCGGCTCAGGCCACCGCGCAGCTCTACCAAGGCGTGCTGCGCCAAGCGCAGATGCTGTCCTATGTCGAGGTTTTCCACGTCCTGGCCATCGTGATCATGCTCCTGGCGCCGATGGTCTTGCTGCTGCGCGGCGCCCAGGCCGGCGCGGGCGGCGGCGGGGGCGCGGCATGAGCGCCCGCCGCTGGGCTTCGCGGACGATGGCGGCCGCGCTGTTGCTGGCCGGCTGCACGGTCGGGCCGGACTATCGGCCGCCGCCGATCGCGACCCCGACCGGATATGGCGACGCGGCCCAGCCCAACCTGGCCCCGGCCAGCGATGCGGTCCTGTCGGCCTGGTGGACCCAGTTCGACGATCCCGAATTGAACACCCTGATCGCGCGCGCCTTGACGGGCAATCTCGACCTGGAAAGCAGCATCTCGCGCATCCGCCAGGCGCGCGAACAGGAGATCATCGCCGGCGCCCCCGGCCTGCCGCACGTCACGGCGACGGGCGCGGCGGCGCGGCTGAACACCAACCCGCATCACATCGCCCTGCCCGCCGCCCTGGCCGGCGGCGCCGGCGCAGGTCCGCCGCCGACCTTCTCGACCCCGACCCATCTGAACCTCTATACGCTCGGCTTCGACGCCACTTGGGAGCTCGACATCTTCGGCGGCGTCCGCCGGGCGGTCGAGGCCGCGCACGACAACACCGAGGCGGCGCTCTGGCAAAGACGCGATGGCGAGGTCTCGCTCACCGCCGAGGTGGCCAGCGAATACTTCACTCTGCGCGCCGCCCAGACCCGGATCGGCCTGCTGAACGACGAACTGAAGGCCCAGCGCGACACCTTCGTCCTGATCCAGGCGCGCAATCGGGTTGGCTTCGTCACCCGGCTCGACGTCAACCAGCAGCAGACCCAGGTCGAGAGCACGGCCGCCCAGCTGCCGGACGCCCAGGCGCAGGAACGCGCCGCCCTGCAT
>DASYAQ010000138.1:0-2243 GCA_036501225.1 Caulobacteraceae bacterium
TTCGACGGCCGCGCCCACCGGCCGCTGATCGCCTATCCGGGCATGCGCGAGCGAACGGTGAAGATCGGCTCGGCCGGCAAGATGTTCGCGCTCACCGGCTGGAAGGTCGGCTTCCTGATGGCCGCGCCGCCCCTGACCCAGCTCCTGGCCAAGGCGCACCAGTTCCTCACCTTCACCACCCCGCCGATGCTGCAGTCGGCGGCGGCCTGGGGCCTGGCCAACAGCGACGACTGGTTCGCAACCATGCCGCTGGACCTCGCCCGCTCGCGCGATCGCCTGACCGAGGGCCTGCGCCGCGAAGGCTTCGCGGTGCTGGAGAGCCAGGGCACCTATTTCCTCAATATCGACCTGGCCGGCTCCGGCGTCTTCGAGGACGACATGGCCTTCTGCCTGCGCGCGGTGAAGGAGGCCGGCGTCGCCGCCATCCCGGTCTCGGCCTTCTATGAGGCCGATCCGGTCAGTTCGATCGCGCGGCTCTGCTTCGCCAAGCAGGACGCGACCCTGGACGAGGGGGTGCGGCGGCTGGCCAGGGCCCGGGACCTGTCCATCCGGGCTCACAACGCCGGGCGATAGCGGCCGGGCGTGACGCCGAACTGGCGCCTGAAGGCGGTGATGAAGGCGCTGGGGCTCTCGTAGCCGCAGTCCGCCGCCGTGACCGCCACCGGCGCGCCGCCGCTGAGCGCCGCCGCCGCCGCGATCATCCGCGCCTTCTGCCGCCAGGCCTCCAGCGTCAGCCCGGTTTCGGCCGGGAACAGCCGTTGCAGGGTGCGCAAGGACGCCCCGGCGCGGCGGGCCAGGTCGGCCAGCGCCACCGGCTCTCCGGGCGCGTCCTGCACATGGTCGGCGAAGGCGAGCGCCCGCCGGTCGCGCGGCAGCGGCAGGGCGAGGTCGATGGGCCGCGCCCACAACAGCAGATCGACCAAGAGGCGCGCGAGCCGGTCCTGCTCCGGCTCGTCGGGATGCAGCATGCGCAGCTTCAGGATATGCAGGATCAGCTCGCGCAGCAGCGGGGCAACTTCTACCACCCCCGCCACGATCGGGAGCGGCGCGGCCAGCTCCGGCGTCAGGTAGAGAAAGCGCGTCGCGACCTCGCCCTTCATGACGATCTCGTGCGCGGCGCCGGCGGGCAGCCAAATCGCCCGGGTCGGCGGCGCCAGCCAGGCGGCCGTGTCACTGGTAACCCGCATCACGCCGCTGTTGCAGAAGGCGAGCTGGCCCCACGGGTGGTCGTGGCGATCGAGCCGCATCCCGTCCGGATAGGTGGTCGCGCCCGATCGGACCAGATAGCCGTCGCCGTAGCTCAAAGCGCGCCCGGATCGTACTGCATGGCGCCGAAGAGATTGCCCTCCGGGTCGCGGAAATAGCCCAGCCGGCCGACGCCCTCGATGTAGATCCGCGGCGCCGCCGCGCGGCCGCCCGCCGCTTCGATCGCGGCCGTGGTCGCTGCGATGTCCTCGACCGCGAAGGTGGCCTCGAGGCCCAGCATGGCCGCGCCCGGCTCGATCTCGCGCCGGCCCTGCAGCGCCAGGATGAAGCCTTCGCCGGCGTCGTGG
Source organism: Caulobacteraceae bacterium (assembly GCA_036501225.1). Taxonomy (GTDB): domain Bacteria; phylum Pseudomonadota; class Alphaproteobacteria; order Caulobacterales; family Caulobacteraceae; genus Poindextera. The sequence continues at coordinate 1,554 of DASYAQ010000138.1, forward strand.
GCCTGGTAGTAGTCGGGTGGTCCCCACGGCTTGAAGCGCCAGCCGAACACGTCTTCATAGAAGGCCTTGGCGCGCTGAACGTCGTCGGCGTTGATGGCGAGATGGCGAAGCGTGGGCATGGGTGCTCCCCTCCAGTTGGCGGCCCGCAAAGCCTGCGGGCTGGCCCCAACTGTCGCCAGCACGATATCGCGCCAATTTATATCGCGCACGCGCCAAGGCGCCTTGGCGGCCGGCTCGCGGTCTTGGCGGCGTGCGCCAGTCACTCCTACGCTGACAAGCGGGATCGGCTGAGGAGGTTGCCATGCTGACGGAAGAGAGACTTGTGGCGTTTCTCGTCACCGCCAACGCCGCGCGCGCGCAAGCCTTCTATGAAGGCAAACTCGGCCTGACGCTGGTTCTCGACGAAGAGCACCTGATCGTTTTCGACAGCGGCCCGGCCAGGATCGCCTTGCAGAAGACCGACAAGCCGGTCACGCCGCCGTTCGGCACGGCCGCGGGCTGGAACGTCCGCGACCTGCGCGCGAGCGTCGGCGATCTCATGGCGCGGGGCATCGTTTTCGAACGCTACGAGGGGATGCAGCAGGACGACCTCAGAATCTGGTCGCCCGTCCCGGGCGAAGGCGTCGCCTGGTTCAAGGACCCGGACGCCAACCTGCTCTCGCTCAACGGCCCGATTTAGAAATGCCGAGC
>DASYAQ010000139.1:0-5054 GCA_036501225.1 Caulobacteraceae bacterium
GGACGACGGCGGCCGAACTGCGCGAGGTCGGCGAACTGCTCGCCTTGCTGCGCCAGCCGGAGCCGCCGCGCGGCATGAAGGACGCGCTGGAGCTTCTGCCGCTGGCCCGCACCGTGATGAGCATGCGGCCGAAGACGGTGAAGACCGCCCCGGTGCAGGAGGTCGTCTGGACCGGCGACCAGATCGACCTCGCCAAACTGCCCATCCAGACCTGCTGGCCTGGAGAACCTGGGCCGCTCATTACCTGGCCGCTGGTGGTGACCAAGGGGCCGGGCGCGGCGCGCGAGGACAACTACAACCTCGGCATCTACCGCATGCAGGTGATCGGGAGAGACCGCACCATCATGCGCTGGCTGGCGCATCGCGGCGGGGCGCAGCACCACCGGCGCTGGAAGGCGGCCGGCAAGCCGGAGCCGCTGCCCGCCTGCGCCGTCCTGGGCGCCGATCCGGGGACCATATTGGCGGCGGTGACCCCCGTGCCGGACACCCTGTCGGAATACCAGTTCGCCGGCCTGCTGCGCGGCGCCAAGGTCGATCTGGTGCGCGCCAAGACCGTGCCGCTGCTGGTGCCGGCCGAGGCCGAGATCGTCATCGAGGGCCACGTGCTGCTCGACGAGTACGCCGACGAAGGCCCCTACGGCGACCACACCGGCTATTACAACTCGGTCGAGCGCTTCCCGGTCTTCCAGATCAGCGCCATCACCATGCGGCGCAACCCCATCTATCCGACCACCTATACCGGCCGGCCGCCGGACGAGCCCAGCGTGCTCGGCGAAGCGCTGAACGAGGTCTTCATCCCCCTGTTCCAGCAGCAGTTTCCGGAGATCGTCGACTTCTGGCTGCCGCCGGAGGGGTGCAGCTATCGCATCGCCGTGGTCTCGATCAGGAAGGCCTATCCCGGCCACGCCAAGCGCATCATGCTCGGCGTCTGGTCGTATCTGCGCCAGTTCATGTACACAAAATGGGTGATCGTGGTGGACGCCGACGTCGACGCCCGCGACTGGAAGGATGTCATGTGGGCGGTCTCGACCCGCATGGATCCGGCCCGCGACATCACCGTGATCGAGAACACCCCGATCGACTATCTCGACTTCGCCTCGCCGGAATCCGGCCTCGGCTCGAAGATCGGCCTCGACGCGACGGACAAGTGGCCGCCGGAGACCCACCGCGAATGGGGCCGGCGCATCGGCATGGACGAGGCGGTGATCGAGACCGTCACGCAGATGTGGCCCCGGCTGGGCCTGCCCGGCGACGGGACGCCGGTCCGGCGCTGACCTTACGGACCTATTGGGGGGCTTTGGATGGACGTCACCGCATCGGCCCATGCCGCGGCGCTCTGGGCCGGCCTGCTGATCCTGTTGCTGCTGGTGCTGTCGCTGTTGGTGGTGCGCCAGCGCGCCAAGCACGAGGTGATGCTGGGCGACGACGGGGTGCCGGAGTTGGCGCGCGCCTCGCGGGCCTTCGGCAATGCGGCGGAATACGCCCCGGCCGGCATCGCGGCGCTGGCGGTGCTGGCCCTGGTCCAGGCGCCGCCGCTGGTGCTGCACATCGTCGGCGCGACCCTGTTCGTCGGCCGGGTGGCGCACGCCATCGGCCTCAGCCTGACCGGCGGTCCGTCGCCCGGCCGCGTCGTCGGCATGATCGCCACCTGGCTCGCCTTCATCTTCGCCGGCGTGGCGCTGCTGTTCTACGCCATCGGCTAGAACAGCCCGAGGAAAGCCTCTTGACCCGGCCCTTGGGACAAACTCGAAACACCAATGGGTCGAAGACAGGTATTGCTTGTGAACCCACGTTTCTTCAGCCCGGCCGAGACTGCAAAACGGCTTAAGGTCAGCACCAAGGCCTTGCGCCTCTACGAGACGCTCGGCTTGGTCAATCCACTGCGCACTGGCGCCGGATGGCGAACCTACGGGCCTGACCAGATGGTCCGCCTGCACCAAGTGCTCGCCTTGAAGAGTCTGGGCGTGCCGCTGAGGCGGGTAGGGGATCTTCTCGGCGACCAGTTGGCCGACCTCGACACGGTCTTGCTGCTGCAGGAAGCCGCCGTTCGCGCTCGCATGGGCGACGATGCGCGCAGACTGGAGCTGCTGGTGGCCGTGCGCCGGCGCTTGGCCGGTGGCGAAACCTTGTCGGTCGACGACCTCATCCACCTTACAAGAGAGACTGTCATGACCGACCCGATCGAGGGACGACTTGCCGCCGTGCATCTGCGGGTCGACGACGCAAACAGGGCCGCCGCCTGGTTCGGAGGCCTCTTCGGTTGGACCTTCACAGAGGCGCTTCGTGGCGGTTCGCTTTGGGCGAATACGGCGGCTGGCGTCGGCGATCATCCCTGGGCCCTCGCCATCACCGACGACGCTTCGGCGCCACGGGTGCGGCTGGGGTTCGAAGTCGCCGATCCCGAGGAAGCGCTGGCTCGCGCCAGGTCGCTGGGCGGCGCGGGCAAGTCGCCGGACGCGTCGGTCGACGACCAGGGCCTGGCCCTCGATTTCTTCGCGCCCGCCCAGCTGCCGCCGGCCAGCGACCGGGCCACCGGAGAGCTAGGCGTCGCGGTCGCCCTGGTCGGCGACACCGCCAAGGCGAAGGCCTTCTACAGCGCCCTTTTCGGCGACGGTTTTCACCAGATTGGCCCAGCCGATCGCTGGTGGTCGAGCCGCGCGGCATTCGGACTCTTTTCCGACCAACTCGGCCAATCTCATCCGGCCCCTCTGCAAGTCGGCGCGGCGCCGGACGTTCACGTCTTCGTCTGCGTGCGCGACCTGGTTGAGCACCAGAGTCGTATCCGCGCGCTCGGCGGAAGCATCCTCACCGAGAGCGCAATGGGGCCCTACGAGGTTTGCGCCTGCCGCGACGACCAGGGCACGCCCTTCCACCTGTGGCGCGACCCGGCCCGCTAGTGGGGGCCGGCCCCGCGTGAGAGGCGGGCGTTCGGGCGGCGTGGAAGCGCCTATGCAATCTCTGTCGCCGGCCCGATGAGGGCGTCCGCCGGAATGCCCCAGCGGCTGTGCAACCGGCGAATGTGCTCAATGGACAGGTCTCGGCGTCGCCTGAGAATTTCGGAGGCGCGCGACGCTGAACCAAGCACCTCGGCAAGATCCTTTCGAGACAGGCCGCGCCCTTCCATGACCAGTTCGATCACCTGCACCGGGTCCGCCGCTCCGATCGGAAAATGTTCATCCTCGTATTTGGCGATGACCAGGCCGAGCAGTTCGAATCTGTCGCCTTCGGGCGTGTCCCGCTCAGGCTCGTCATCGAAATAGCGCTCAAAGCGAGCGAGCGCGGCTTCATAGTCGGCCTTGTCGCGAAGCGGACGGACCGGAGCATCCTCTTTGATCACCTCGACCTCCCTAGATGGTTTCAACGTCGATCCGATCGTAGTCGGCGTGAGTGCCGACGAACTTGATGAGCACCTGCTTGAACTTGTAGGAGATCCTCACGACCTGCCAATTCCCATCTTGGGAATCAAGCCCGACCAAGTTTCCGAATTCAGCCGGCCACGGTTGCGGCGGCCGTCGCCCATCGCCATAACGCCCGCATGGACGAGAACCTTCTGCACGATGTGGTCAAGGCGGCGCTGGCCGCCGGCGCGGACGCCGCCGAGGCGGTGCTGGCCGAACGGCAATCCCTGTCGGTTACGGTCAGGGCCGACGAGCTGGAAGAGGTCGAGCGCGAGGAGGCCCGCGACATGGGCCTCAGGGTCTTTGTCGGCCAGCAGCAGGCCACCGTCTCCGGCTCCGACCTCTCCGCCGACGCCCGCGCCAAGCTGATCGAGCGCGTGGTGGCCATGGCCAGGCTCGCGCCGGCCGACCCATACGCCGGCTTCGCGCCCGAGGACCGGCTGGCCAAGGGACCCGGTCCAGATCTCGACCTCTTCGACCCCACCGAACCGACGGCCGAATGGCTGGAGGACCAGGCTCGCGCCGCCGAGGCCGCCTCCCGCGCCGTGGCCGGGGTCACCAATACCGACGGCGCCTCCAGCGGCTGGTCGGCCTCGCGCTGGCGCTTCGTCACCAGCGGCGGATTCTCCGGCGCTCACCGGGCGTCGTCCTTCGGCATCTCCGCCTCGGCCATCGCCGGCGAGGGCTCCGGCATGGAGCGCGGCGGCGAGGGCCGCAACCTGCGTTGGCGCGCCGACCTGCCGGCGCCGGACGCCGTCGGCGCCGAGGCGGGGCGCCGCGCCGTGCAGCGCCTGGGCGCGCGCAAGATCGACTCCACCACCGCCACCGTGGCCATCGAGAACCGGCTGGCGGTCTCGGTGCTGTCGCCGCTGATCAACGCCATCGCCGGCCCAGCGGTGGCGCGCGGCGTCTCCTTCCTGAAGGACAAGCTGGGCCAGCCGATTTTCGCCCCGGGCGTCAACATCATCGACGACCCGCTGCTGCCGCGCCGGCTGGGCTCGTCGCCGTTCGACGACGAGGGCGTGGCCGGTCAGCGCCGCGCCCTGATCGAAGACGGCGTGCTGACCACCTGGTTGCTCAATTCCGCCTCGGCGCGTCAGCTGGGCTTAGTCACCACCGGCCACGCCTCGCGCGGCCTGGCCGGGCCGCCCGGCGTCTCCACCTCCAACCTGACCCTGGAACCCGGCGAACTCGACCTCGCCGCCCTGATGCGCCAGGCCAAGGACGGCCTCTTGGTCACCTCGATGTTCGGCCCGTCGCTGAACCCCAACAACGGCGACTGGTCGGTGGGGGTTTCCGGTTTCTGGTTCGAGGCCGGCGAGGTCGCCTATCCCGTCTCGGAAATCACCGTGGCGGGCAATCTGAACGATTTCTACAGCCGGATGGTGGTCGGCTCCGACCTGGAGATCCGCGGCGCGGCCAATGCGCCGTCGCTGCTGTTCGAAGGCGTCGCCATCGCCGGCCGCTGATCAGAAGGTCAAAGCCCATGCCCGAGCGCCAACTGCTGCACATGGTCATCGGCGGCGAGCTGAAGGAGCTCGGCGGCGCCGAGTTCCGCGACCTGAAGGCCATCGAATTCGTCGGCGCCTATCCCAACTATGCCGAGGCGCGCCGGGCCTGGGCGGCGCGCGCCCAGGCCACCGTCGACAACGCGCT
>DASYAQ010000140.1:0-3722 GCA_036501225.1 Caulobacteraceae bacterium
GGAGTCGGCCTTGGCGATGGCGGTGTGGACGATATAGCGCTCGCCGGCCTCGACCGAGCGCCCGTAGAAGGGCCGGAGCAGGGCGCTCATTTGCTCGGTCAGCGTCGCCGCCTCCGCGGCGGTCAATCTCAGCTCGAGCCAGAGTTCGCTGCCGCTCAGGCGGCTCGCGGGGTCGTGGATCAGGCGGATGCTCGGGCCCCCGTTCTCCCAAGAATAGACGACACCCTGCACCGTGCGCATGCGGCTGAATTCCAGACGCTCGCGCAGCTGGCCGGCGAGGTCCCCGTCGATGGGAGCCGTCATCAGTTCCGCCGGAATGGAAAACGCCTTGGCGGTCGCCCGGTAGTACTTCACAGCCCGGCCACCGCGCCGTTGTTCGCGGGCGACGTGGATGAGACCGAGAGCGACCAGCTTGCCAAGGTGGTGGTGCAGGAGATTGAGCCGCGAGCCCGTCAGCGCCGACAGCTCGCTCGGCGACCGCTCCTGTCCGATCAAGGCCAACACGATGCTTCTTTGCCGTGGGCGCGCAAAGGCGCCCGCGGCGCGCGGATCCGATATTTGCGCGACTTCGATCAATCGAGCCTCCGCGCCGCTTGTAAGGGCAGAGCTGGTTCAATGTAAGCGCGGCCCCGAGCCCACATAGCGCCGGCTGACGGAAGCCTGGATGCTGGCTGCCCTTGAGACGGGTGGGCTTAGTTCCATGAGGATGCCAGGTGATGATGTCATGACGGAGCCGGGTCCGGTGCGCCGGATCGAGGTGTTCACCGGGACTGGGCGACGGCGGGCCTGGACGCCGGAGGACAAGGCCCGGATCGTGGCGGAGAGCTACGGGGGCCTGGAGTCGGTGTGCGCCGTGGCCCGGCGGTACGGCCTGGCGCAGGGTCAGTTGTTCGCCTGGCGGCGCGAGGCGCGTCAGCCACTGGCGATGATCGAGGCGCCTTTCGCGCCCGTGGTGGTCGAGCCGCCGCCAGCCGCGCCGGAGAAGCCTTCTCCCAAGCGCCCGCGCCGGCGGAGCCGCGGTGGCGGCGGCATCGAGGTGGAGATCGACGGGGTGGTCGTGCGGGTCGAGCGCGGGGCCGACGCGAGGACGGTGGCCGCGGTGATCGGCGCTCTCAAGCGGTGACGCCGGCTCTCCTTGGGGCGCCCTCCAGCCCGGTGCGGGTCATGGTCGCCGCCAAGCCGGTGGATTTCCGCAAGGGCATGGACGGCCTGGCGGCGCTGGTGAAGGAGCAGCTGCGGGCCGATCCCTTCTCGGGCGTGGTCTACGTGTTCCGCGCCAAGCGGGCGGACCGGGTCAAGCTGGTCTGGTGGGACGGCACGGGCCTGTGTCTTCTGGCCAAACGCCTGGAGGACGGTCAGTTCCGCTGGCCCAAGATCGAGGACGGCGTGATCCGGCTGACGCCGGCCCAGCTCCAGGCGCTGCTGGAAGGGCTCGACTGGCGGCGCGTCCACGCCGTCCGCCGCACGCGCGCGCCGGCTGCGGCAGGTTGACTCAGTGTCTTCGTAGGGGCGCCTCAAGACCCCTCGGTTCTGGTCTAATCCTGTCCATGACGGTGCTGGCCGAGACCCTGCCGGACGATCCCGAGGCGCTGAAGGCGCTGCTGCTCGCCGAGCGGGCGGCGCACGCGGCCGAGGCCGAGCGGCTGAAGCAGATCATCAAGGAGTTGCAGCGCCACCGCTTCGGCCGCCGGGCCGAGAGCCTGCCGATCGATCAGCTCGAGTTCGCCCTGGAAGAGGTGCAGCAGGGCGAAGCCGAGGATGAGGCCACCGCCGAGGCCAAGGATCTCGAGCGGCGCAAGGCGAAGGCGGCCAGGCGGCGGGCCAACCGCGGATCGCTGCCGGCGCACCTGCTGAGGATCGAGCAGGTCGTCGATGTCGAGGACAAGACCTGCCCGTGCTGCGCCGGAGCCCTGCACCGGATCGGCGAGGATGTGGCCGAGCGGCTCGACGTGGTCCCGGCCCAGTTCCGCGTGCTGGTGGTGCGCCGGCCGAAGTACGCCTGCCGCGCCTGCCAGGAGGTTGTCGTCCAGGCGCCCGCGCCGGCTCGGCTGATCGAGGGCGGCTTGCCGACCGAGGCGCTGGTCGCCCACGTGGTGGTGAGCAAGTACGCCGATCACCAGCCGCTCTACCGGCAGGCCCAGATCATGAGTCGCCAGGGCGTGGACCTCGACCGCTCCACGCTCGCCGACTGGACCGGCCGGGCCGCCTTCCTGCTGCGGCCGCTGCATGCGCGATTGCTGGAGACGCTGAAGGCCTCGCCGAAGCTGTTCGCCGACGAGACCACGGCGCCAGTGCTCGATCCCGGGCGCGGGCGGACCAAGACCGGCCAGTTCTGGGCCTACGCCCGCGACGACAGGCCCTGGGGCGGGCGCGATCCGCCGGGCGTGGCCTATGTCTACGCCCCCGACCGCACGGCGGAGCGGCCGATCGAGCACCTCCGCGGCTTTGAGGGCGTGCTGCAGGTCGATGGTTATGGCGGCTACCGCAAGCTCGCCGAGACGACCGAGGTGCGCCTGGCCTTCTGCTGGAGCCATGTGCGGCGCGGCTTCTACGAGCTTGCCGCCGCCGGCGCGGCGCCGATCGCAGCCGGGGCCCTGCAACGGATCCGGGCGCTCTACGCCGTCGAGGCCGAGATCCGCGGCCGTTCGGCCGAGGAGCGCCGCGCCGAGCGCAAGGCCAAGAGCGGTCCGATCATTGCCGCCCTGGAGACATGGCTCCGCTCCAAGCTGGAGCTGGTGAGCCGGAAGAGTAAGCTGGCCGAGGCGATCCGCTACGCCCTGGCCCGATGGGAGGGTCTGACCCGCTTCCTGGACGACGGGCGCATCGAGATCGACTCCAACGTCGTTGAGCGCGCCATCCGTCCGCTGGCGCTCGGCCGCAAGAACCACCTCTTCGCCGGCTCCGACGGCGGCGCCCAGCACTGGGCGGTGCTGGCCTCGCTGATCGAGACCTGCAAGCTCAACGGCGTCGATCCCCAAGCCTACTTGACCGACGTCATCAGCCGCATCGTCCAGGGCCATCCCCAGAGCGACATCGACGCGCTTCTGCCCTGGAACCTCGATCAGGAGTCGGCGACACTGGCCGCATGACCGCCGCCCAAGACGATCCCAGCCAGATCGCCACCCTGCGCATCGAGCTCCTCGACACTGATCCGCTGATCTGGCGGCAGTTGGAAGTCTCGACCTCCAGCACCCTGAAGGATCTGCACACCCTGATCCAGGCGGCGATGGGCTGGGCCAACCAGCACATGTGGGAGTTCCGCATCGGCCGGCAGGTCTACGGCCAGCCCATCCCCGGCGACACCTGGGGCGGCCCCGCCGTCATCAACGCCGGCAAGGTCCGCCTCGCCGAGCTTATCAAGCCGCGCAAGATCGTCATCGACTACACCTACGACATGGGCGACAGCTGGGAGCATCGGCTGACCCTCACCGACGTGCGCTCGGCCGACCCCGCCCTCGTCTATCCGCGCTACATCGCCGGCGAGCGTCCCGCCCCGCCGGAAGACTGCGGCGGCATCCCAGGCTTCTACGAGGCCCTCAAAGCCCTGGCCGACCCAAACCACCCCGATCACGAGGACGCCGTCGACTGGCTCGACGGCTACGACCCTGACCGCTTCAACGAACTTGCGCTCAAGCTCGCTGTCGGACGCATCGCGTCACGCCGCCGGGCCGCCAAGACGGGAGCGACCTGAGTAGCTACGTGGTGGCGCGACAGCGCTTACG
>DASYAQ010000141.1:0-5901 GCA_036501225.1 Caulobacteraceae bacterium
GCACCGCCTCGGCATTCCGCGGCGAGACGATGAAATCCGCGCGCCGGAACGGGGTCGGCCGGCCGAGCTCTAGGCGAAACTGGCGGGCCAAACGACGTATCCGAAAAGGAAATTCACCGTCGAATCATAGCGAAAAGCGCCGACGGCGTCGACGGCGGCTTAAATTGGGGACACGTACGACTTTTCAATGCCGGTCCAGTCCGGAACCGATCGGGGAGAGTCGTACGTGTCCCCAATTTAGCCATTCCCCGATTCAGCATCGGCGCTTTACCGGACTCGGTAGCCCGGCGCAGATGGCGCGATGCAGCTTTCCGACACTCCCGACCTGACCTCGAACCGGCGGCTGATCGCGCTTGGCCTGGCGGTCACGCTGGCGGTCGTCCTGGTGCTGGCCTTCACCGAGGGCGACATCACCAGGACGCTGGGTGACACCGACGACGCCATGCGGCTGGTCCTGGTGCGCGACCTGCTGCACGGGCGCGGCTGGTACGACCAGCTGGTCACGCGGCTGCAGCCGCCGCAGGGCATCTATATGCACTGGTCGCGGCTGCTCGACGGCGCGCTCGCCGCCTGCCTCTGGCTGGCCGGCCAGGTGACGTCGCCGGCCAAGGCCGAGCTGGTGGTGCGTTTCGCCTGGCCGCTGCTGTGGATCGCGCCGGCGGTGCTCGCCTGCCTGTCCATCGCCCGCAGCCTGGGCGGCAAGCTGGCGCTGTTCGTCTGCGCGCTGCTGATGCTGACCAACACCACGCTCTTCGTGCAGTTTCGCCCCGGCCGCATCGACCACCACAACATCCAGATCGTCATGGCCGTGGTCGCGGTCGCCTGCGCCATGGCCGGTACGCAGCGGGTGCGGTTCGCGGCGGTCGCGGGCGTGGCGACGGGCCTCGGCCTCGCCATCGGCATCGAGGCGCTGGCCTTCCACGCCATCGTCGGGGCGAGTTTCGCGCTGTCCGCCGCGCTCGATCGCGACGAGGCCAGGCCGGCGCGCGCCTATGGATTGGCCCTGGTGGCGGCGACGCTCGGCTTCTACGCCCTGCAGACCCCGCCCGAGCGATGGCCGCTGCCCTTCTGCGACGCGCTGGGCGCCAATCTGGTCGGGGCGATCCTGGTCGCCGGCCTGGGCCTGGCGGCCTTCGCCACCTGGGGCGCGCGGTTCGGTCCTGGCGCCCGGCTCGGCCAGCTGGCGGTGATCGGCGCGCTGGCGGCCGGCGTCTATATCGCCGCCAATCCCGCCTGCCTGCACGGGCCGTTCGCGGCGGTCGACCCGCGCCTGCGGCCGATCTGGTTCGACCATGTCAACGAACTGGAATCCTGGCCCAGGCTCTGGGTGCAGCATCGCGATTCCGCGCTGATCTCGATCTTCATGAGCCTGATGGGCGCGGCGGCGGCGGCGGCGCTGCTGGTGGTAGGCTGGCGCAGTCGGCCGACCCTGCTGGCCGCGGCCCTGGTGGGCGTGGCGGCGGTGGCGGCGGCGCACGCCTGGCGCATGGAGGACTACGCCTTCTGGTTCGGCATCCCCACCCTGGCGGCCGCCATCGGCTGGCTGGCCAGCGTCGCCTGGCGCGGCGCCATGGTTCCGACGGCGGCGGCGAGCCTGCTGCTGTCGCCGGTGCTGCTGGCGGTCGGGCTGGATGAGGGGCTCAAGCTCATTCCGCACAAGCCGCCGCCGGTTCAGGCGAAGGTCAATGGGAAGGCCGGGCCCTCGGGCATATCGGAGCAGTGTTTCGAGGTGCGCGCCTATGGGCCGCTGGCCACCCTGCCGCCAGGCGTGGTGCTTGGCGAGATCGATCTCGGCCCCTTCGTCCTCGCCCACACCTCGGATTCAGTGCTGGCCGCGCCCTATCACCGGATGTCCTGGGGCATCTGGAAGGCCTATGAGGCGCTGGGCGGGCCGAGTTCGCTGGCGCAAGAGCGGCTGAAGGCGCTGAACGTCGCCTATGTGGCCGACTGCCAGCTGAACCCCTTGCGGGTGAACCCGAACGGTTTCGAGGGCGACCTGCGGCGCGGCCATATCCCGGACTGGATCGAGCGCCTGACCGCGCCGAACCAGATCATCCAGATCTATCGTGTGAAACCGCGAGGCGACTGAGGGCCGCGACCCGTTCCCGGTCCTGCTCGACCAGGCTCGGCCGCCGGCGCAGGTCGGTGATCGGCGCGGAGAGGCCGGCCAGGGCCGCCAGCATCGCCTCGCGCCCAGCCTGTTTGGCGGGGTCGTAGGCCTTCCAGTCGCGGATTTCGATCGCCTCCACCTTGGGCGCGACCAGGACGTCGGTGGCCAGCCGGCTGGCGGCCAGGTCGCGGCCGCCGGTCACCGTGGCCGCGCGCAACAGCAGCGAGACGATCGGCGGGCCCTGTCGCCAGGCGCCGGACAGGAACCAGCGCCAGACCGAGGAGGGCCGCGCCACCTCGTCGGCGGTGATGTTGCGGCCGCGGGTGACGTCGACGCCGACGATCGGGCCCAGATGCATGGCGCGCATGATGTCGGCCGGAAAGGTCTTCATCACCGCCCCGTCGACCAGCACGTTGTTGTCCTGGGTCACCGGCGGCAGGAGTCCCGGAATGGCGATCGAGGCGCGCAGGGCATGGCGCAGCGATCCGCGGCGGTGCAGCTGATAGGCGCCCGAGGTCAGGTTGGAGGAGACGCAGAAGAAGGGCAGCCACAGGTCGGAAATCTGCGTGTCGCCGAAGTGCTCGCGCAGCCGGCCGCGCACCTTTTCGCCAAGGGTCATGGCGATCAGCGGGAAGGCGATATCGTCGACCGGATTGGTGTCGACGAAAGCCTTCTTGATGCGCAGATCGATCTCGTCGCCGTCCCAGCCCATGGCCACTGCCGCCGCCACGATCGAGCCCATCGAGGCGCCGCCGAGGAAGTCGATGGGCGCGCCGGCCTCGCGCAGCGCCCGGATCGCGCCGACATGGGCATAGGCCCGCGCGCCGCCGCCCGACAGCACCAGGCCGACGGACAGGCCGGCGATGGTCCTGGCGATGCGCGCCAGGTCGGTGCGGCTGCGATCGCGGACATGGAACAGCCTGGCCGGCATCAGGGCGTCGACCCAGGCCTCGGAGCCTTGCGGATGCGACCGGCCGACGGGCTGGATCAGGATCAGGTCGACCAGCAGCTCTTGCAGGGTGCGCGAGGCGAAGAGATCGGCCTGCTGCGGCGGCTCGGCGTCGCCGCGGCCGAGCCGGAACAGCCGGTCGACCTGGCGGCTGACCAGCGACTTCCACGCCGTCTGGCCATAATCGGCGGCATAGAGGACGAAGTCGTGCGCCTGTTCGACGTTGGAGAACCACTCGGTGGGCGCGCTCAGCGACTCCTCGCCGGCGGTGGCGACGGAATAGCCCAGCTCCTCGATCTCGCGCCCGACGCGCTCGACGAACTCGCGGGTGGCGACGTCGTCGCTGCAGCCGATGAAGCCGAACACGCTGGGGTCGCCGACGGTGTTGCGCCCGATGGTCTGGCGCGAGCGCTGCAGCATCAGCTTGGCCAGCTCGATCATCAGCGACGGGTCGTGCTCGGCGGCGTCGAAGAAGTCGTCGCGGGGCAGGGAGAGGATTTCGCTGTCGCGGATGGCGACGACGCTGGCCGAGTGCGGCGTGCCGGCGATCAGCGCCATTTCGCCGGCCGGCTCGCCGGGGCGGATGACGCCGAGAAACTGCGGCTCCTGGCCCTCGTCGTGGCGGATGGCGGCCAGGCGGCCGGTGCGCACGAAGAAGAGGTCGTCGGCGGTCTCGCCCGCCTCGCACAGCACCTGGCCGCCGGGCAGCGAGAACCAGCTCACCCGATCGGCCATCGCGTCGTCGGTGAACAGCCGGGTGAGCGCGGTGTCGGCGACGGTGTGCGGAAGCAGGGTCACGGCGTGCGACGCTAGCGCAACGCCTGAGTCGGCGCGAACGACGACATTTCTTTAGTCGTCACTATCGAAGAGCCAGGGGCGTGCCTCCTCTCCGCGAATCTCCTCGATTTCGAAATCCAACCCCAGTCCAACAAATCGAGAGGCGATGCGGGTCCCCAACCCAATGACTGGAGGCGTATGATCAGCAAGGACCTCGCGGAGAATGTGCCGAGCCTCGGCGCTGACGCTCCGACGGTTTTGCTCTGCACGTTTGCGCAGGCGATCCATGGTCGCTTCGTCTATATCGCGGATGGTGATCTGCGCCACGTCGGCTCCTCGCTACGGATTCTATAGCGGAGTTGACTTCAGTAACAACGATCGCGATCCCACCGGTCACATGCGCATCTTCCTCGAAACCGACCGCCTGCTGCTCCGCTACGCCGTCGCGGCCGACGCGGACGATCTCTACCGGCTGAACAGCGATCCCAAGGTCATGCGCTATCTCAGCGCCAGGCCGGCGACGCGCGCCTCGACCCTGACAGAGGTCCTGCCGCGGTTCATGGCCGGGCCGGGCGGGGCCGAACCGCGCACCTGGATCGCTGCCGAGAAGGCGTCCGGCGCCTTCCTGGGCGGGTTCGCGCTGGAGACGCCGGCGGATGGGCCGGCCGACGAGGCCGAGCTGGGTTACCGGCTGCGGCCGGCCGCCTGGGGCAAGGGCCTGGCGACGGAGGGGGCGCGTGGCCTGATCGCCAAGGGCTTCGGCGTGTTGGGCCTCAACCGCATCTGGGGCCAGACCATGGCGGTGAACCTGGGCTCGCGCCGGGTGATGGAAAAGGCCGGCCTGGTCTATGTGCGGACCTTCCATCTGGAATGGGACGATCCGCTCGACGGGGTCGAGCACGGCGAGGTCGAATACGCCCTGACCCGGGACGAATGGTTGTGCAAGGATGGCCGCGGCGCCTTGCCGGGGGGCGGGCCAGGGGGAATAAGGGCGCAACGCCGAAGCCGCATGTGAGCGCGCCCTTGCCCGAACTGATCACCGCCATCGACCCGCGCTCGGACGGCTTCGCGCGCAACCTGGCGGTCAACCGCGCCCTCGTCGAGATGTTGCGGGCGCGCACGGCGGCGGCGGCGGCGGGCGGGCCGGAGGCGTCGCGGACGCGCCATGCGGCGCGGGGCAAGCTCCTGCCTCGGGAGCGGGTCGAACGGTTGCTGGACCCAGGCTCGCCCTTCCTGGAGATCAGCGCCCTGGCCGCGGGCGGCCTCTATGACGGCGAGGCGCCGGGCGCCGGCATCATCACCGGCATCGGCCGCGTCTCCGGCCGCGAGGTGATGATCGTCGCCAACGACGCCACGGTGAAGGGCGGGGCCTACTTCCCGATCACCGTGAAGAAGCACCTGCGCGCCCAGGAGATCGCGATCCAGAATCGCCTGCCGTGCGTCTACCTGGTCGACAGCGGCGGGGCGAACCTGCCGCACCAGGCCGAAGTCTTTCCCGACCGCGACCACTTCGGCCGCATCTTCTTCAATCAGGCGCGGATGAGCGCCGAGGGCATCGCCCAGATCGCCTGCGTCATGGGCTCGTGCACCGCCGGCGGCGCCTATGTGCCGGCCATGGCCGACGAAAGCGTCATCGTGCGCGGGCAGGGGACGATCTTCTTAGGGGGACCGCCGCTGGTGAAGGCCGCCACCGGCGAGGTGATCAGCGCCGAGGAGCTCGGCGGCGCCGACACCCATGGCCGCAAGTCCGGCGTGGTGGATCACGTCGCCAACAACGACGATCACGCCCTGGAGATCGTCCGTTCCATCGTCGCCAATCTGAATGCGGAAAAGCGCGCCGGCCTCGTCCTGGCCGAGCCTGAACCGCCGGCCTTCGATCCGGCCGAGCTCTACGGCATCGTCCCGCCCGACGTCCGCGCGCCCTATGACGTGCATGAGGTGATCGCCCGCATCGTGGACGGCTCGCGCTTCGACGAATTCAAGCCGCTCTACGGCGCGACCCTGATCACCGGCTTTGCTCGCATCTGGGGCCAGCCGATCGCGATCCTGGCCAACAACGGCATCC
>DASYAQ010000142.1:0-23236 GCA_036501225.1 Caulobacteraceae bacterium
GGCCTCGCTGGAATGGCTCGGCCAGCCCCGGGGGCTGAGCGTCCTCTTCCTGACCGAGATGTGGACGCAGTTCTCGTTCTTCGGGATGCGCACCATCCTGGTCTACTACATGACCAAGCAGCTGATGATCGATCAGCAGCACTCGTCGCTGATCTACGGCGGCTATGCGGCGGCGGTCTATTTCACGCCCATCTTCGGCGGCCTGATCGCCGACCGCTTCATCGGCAAGCGCAACGCCGTGGTCATCGGGGCCCTGCTGATGGCCGCCGGCCACTTCATGATGGTCTTCGAGAGCCTGTTCTATGCGGCGCTGGCGGCCATCGCCCTTGGCAACGGCCTGTTCCTGCCCAGCCTGTCGAGCCAGATCAATTCGCTCTACGCCGAGGGCGACCCGCGGCTGGCGTCAGCCTACAACGTCTATTACGTCGGCATAAACCTCGGCGCCTTCCTGGCCCCTTTCGTCTGCGGGACGCTCGGCGAGGTCTATGGCTGGCATTGGGGATTCGCCGCCGCCGGCGTCGGAATGCTGATCGGCCTGGTCACCTATCTGGCCGGCCTGCGCTATCTGCCGGCCGAGCCGCCGAGGGGAAACCTGGCGCCGAAGCGGCCGGCCGAGATCGCGCATCCGCGCCGCCGCTTCCTCCTGCTGCTCGGCATCATGGCCGTGGTGATCGTCTTCCGCGGCGCCTACGAGCAGAACGGCAACACCGTCGCCCTGTGGACCGACAGCGGCGTTGATCGGCATCTGACCGGCCAACTGTCGATCCCGCTGACCTGGTTCCAGGCGCTCAATCCGCTGCTGATCTTCCTGCTGACCCCGATCTTCGTCAGTCACTGGACCCGGCAGGGGAAAGAGGGCCGCGAGCCATCTTCGGTGCGCAAGATGGTGACCGGGGCGATCCTGGTGGGTCTGTCGTTCGCCCTGATCTCCGCCGTCGCGGCCCATTCGGCCGCCGCGCACACGCGCTCGAGCTGGATCTGGCTGACCCTCTTCTTCGTCGTGCTGACCGCCGGGGAGTTGTTCATCCTGCCCGTCGGGCTCGGCCTGTTCGGGCGCCTGGCGCCGAAAGGGTTCGAGGCCACGGCCATCGCCATCTGGTTCTTCGCCGGATTCGCCGGAAACCTGTTCGCAGGCGGGTTGGGCGTGCTGTGGAGCCGGCTCGGCCAGTCACAGTTCTTCATGCTCATCGCCGCGGTTTCGATCGTCGCGGCGGCGCTGCTGATCGCCTTCGTCCCGGCGGGCGGGCGCGCCGAACGCAGCCTCAAGCTGGACGGCTAGCCACTCCCGGGAGCCGCCGCCACACCGTCCGGCGTAGCGACCAACTCCCGCGGAACCAGCAGGATGGCCGGCAGGATGAGGCCGTTGGTTATGGTCATGGCGATGACGCAGACGGTGAAGTTGTGGAAGTGGTCGTAGAGGGTGGTGCCGAGCAGGTTGCCGAGCTGGCCGTCGATGGCCAGGGCGCCGGCGGCGGCCATCAGCATCGAGCCTTGCAGGCCCTTGGGGCACGAGCGGATGATCAGGTCGAAGAAGGCCGCGCCGCCCATGCCGCCGAGCGCGCCCATCGGCGCGGCGACCGCCAGCGCGCCAAGCTTCTGATGCAGGATCAGGATCGGCAGCATCATCGGCAGGGCCAGGATGGTCCCCAAGATCATCAGGGTGCGCAAGGCGAAGCGCCGGCAGAGATAGCCGTAGAGGACGAAGCCGGGCACCCCGCCGGCGAAGTAGAGCGCGAACCAGGCGGTGTACTGGGCGTCGCTGAACTTCAGCGTGTCCTGCAGGTAGTACTGCAGCGGCGTCCCGAACCCGGGCACGAACTGCCAGAGCAGCCAGATCAGCAGCGCCGGGTAGATCGGCGCATGCCGCAGCAGCCGCTTGAGATCGTCGGCCAGGCGCTGGGCGGCGTCGCGCTCGCGATGCACATGGTCGAACACCGCACGCGGCTTGAGCACGCCGTAGAGCGCGACCAGGACCAGGATGGCGCCGCCGACCAGGAAGAGGGTGTGGGCGCCGCGCGCGGCCTTGTCGCCTTCGAGCAGGTTCGAGAGCAGGCCGCCGGCCAGCAGTCCGACCACGACCGGTATGGTCTCGAAGGCGCTGAAAGCGGCGGCGACCTGGCCGGACATGGCGTTCTGCTGGCCGACGGTCGCGATCAGGCCGCGCAGCGCGCTGCGCACGAACAGGAAGCAGGTCGAGAGCAGCAGAGCCGCGGCCAGGAAGGTCGCATAGACCGGCGGGGCGAAGGCGAATCCGGCGCAGAGCACGGCCCCCAGCGCTCCGAACATCATGATCAGGCCCCGGTCGCCGCGGCCGAACGGGCTCCAGACGTCGCGCGCGAACCCGAAGACGACGGCGAAATAGGTCGGGATGGCGGCGATCGACCAGAAGATGGCCAGCTGGTGCGCCGCCAGATGCAGCTTGTTCTTCAGGAAGAAGCCGATCGGGATGTTGATGACGTTTTCGGGAAAGCCCATCAGGACCAGGACCCCGCCGAAATAGAGCAGGATCCTGAGGCGCGTCGCCGACCCCAGCACCGCTGGCGCCGCCGCCCCGAGCCCGGTCTCCAGCACCTCCGCCGCCGCCATCGCCCCTCCGCCGGCTCTAGAACCCCTGCCAAAGTGAACCGGAAACCCGCCGGCGCCGCAAGACGGCGGCGGGCTCAGCGGCGGCGCGGGCGTCCGGGCGCCGCATTTATGGGCGCGCCGGCCTCGCCCCCTACTGCCCGCCGCTCGGCGCCGGCGGCGCCGCGCTGAGCGCGGCCATGCCGTTCACCTTCATGCCGTCCGGCAGGATCATGTCGCCGCCGGTCTGGCCGGGGGCGCAGGGACCGGTCCAGCTGGCGGTGACGACCATGGTGTGGGCGCCGTTCATGGCCGCCATCGGCGCGCCCGTGGTGGTGCTGGCCATGGTGGCGACATAGCCGGAATTGAAGTCGCCCTTGATCGTGCCGGTGGTCTGGATCTTGCCGCCCGCGCCCATGTCGCAGCTGTTGGTGAAGGTGATGGCGCCGTCGAGGGCGCGGTTGAACCGCGGCGTGGCGCATTTGGCGCCGGCGATGTTCTGGGCGGCCATGTTCATCCTGGCTTCGGACGCCGCGTCGACGCAGAGCTGAATCGCGCCGGCGCCGGTCGGCGCGCCGTCCATGGCCATGGTCTGCGTCCACAGGCCCGGCTTGCGGTGCGGGAACTGATCGACGCTCAGCGGGCCGGCCGCGGCGGGACCCGCGCCGGCGGCGGCGGAGGAGCCGGCCGCGGCGCCGGGCTTGTTGCAGGCGGCGAGCGAGACGGCGGCCAGGCCAGCCAGGCCGGCGGCGAGGGGGATGCGCATGGTGTTCGTTTCCTTCCCGGGAATGCAGCCAACCTGCCGCAGCTCGCCTGGAAAGCGAAGCTCGAAAACCTCAGTCTATTCGATCGCCGTGACCTCGACCTCGCCGCCGGCGAGCTGCGCGGTGTCGCCGACCGCCTTGCCGAGCAGGGCGCGGGCCAGGGGCGAGACATAGGAGACGCTGCCGGCCGCCGGATCGGCCTCGTCCTCGCCGACGATGCGGAAGCTCTGGGTGCGGCCGTCGTCGCGCTCGAAGGTGACGGTCGAGCCGAAGGCCACGAAGTCGTGCGTGGCCGGGTCTTCCATCAGCTGGGCCGAGCCGCGCCGCGCGCCGTAATAGCGCAGGTCGCGGGTGGCGCGGGCCATGGCGGTGCGGTCGGCGCCGACCGCCTCGCCGACCTGCGCGGCGGCATAGGCCGCGCGCGCCGCCTCCAGGGCCGCCTCGAGCTGCGCCAGGCCGCTGGCCGTGACCAGGTTGGGCACGGTCGAGATCGGCCGGTCGGGCAGGTCGGCCGCGGCCGCCTCGCTGTCTTCCTCGCGGGTGAAGGCGACGCTCATGATGCAGTCCTACGCTCCCAATGGGCGCCTCGTTAAGTCGCCTCGGCGAACACGGTTCCATGCGCGATCGGCGCACGACCATCGCATTTGCGTCATTCATCGTCTGTTGACTGTACACGGCCGCGCGCCGGTCGTTTGAATTAACCGCCAAGGACGTCCGGCCGCGCGACGGCCGGCGCCTTCAAGAGCAAAAGGAGAGCCCGCCATGGGTACGGTCACCACCAGGGACGGCGTCGAGATCTTCTTCAAGGACTGGGGCGAGGGTCAGCCGCTGGTCTTCCATCACGGCTGGCCGCTGAGCGCCGACGACTGGGACAACCAGATGATGTTCTTCCTGGCCAGGGGCTACCGGGTCATCGCCCACGATCGCCGCGGCCACGGCCGGTCCAGCCAGGTGGCGGACGGCCACGACATGGACCACTATGCCGACGACGCCTTCGCGGTCGTCGAAGCCCTCGACCTGAAGGACGCCATCCACATCGGTCACTCGACCGGCGGCGGCGAAGTCACCCGCCTGCTCGCGCGTCACGGGACCAGCCGCGTCGCCAAGGGGGTGCTGATCAGCTCGGTGCCGCCGCTGATGCTGAAGACCGAGGCCAATCCGGGCGGCCTGCCGATGGCGGTGTTCGACGGCCTGCGGCAGAGCACCGCCTTCAACCGGGCGCAGTTCTACCAGGACATCACCCTGCCCTTCTATGGCTACAACCGGCCGGGCGCGGTGATCTCGCAAGGCGTTCGCGACAACTGGTGGCGGCAGGGGATGATGGGCGGGGCCAAGGCCCACTATGACGGCATCAAGGCCTTTTCCGAGACCGACTTCACCGAGGATCTGAAAACCATCGAGGTCCCCATGCTGGTGCTGCACGGCGAGGACGACCAGATCGTGCCCTTCGCCGATTCCGCGCCGTTGTCGGCCAGGCTTCTGAAGCACGGCAGCCTCAAATCCTATCCCGGCTATCCGCACGGCGCCTTCACCATCCATGCGGACGAGATCAACGCCGACCTGCTGGCCTTCATCAAGGGCTGAAGGCGCGGCTGCGATCCCTGGTTGTTAACGGTGTGTCAGGCCCCCGGGGACGATACTCGGCGTCGGGGGGAGCGTGATGTCGGTAAAACCTCGAGCGAGCGACGCGCCGGCGATCCTGGCGCGCTATCCGCACCCGGTCGCCTTCTCCATCCACATCAGCCGCAACGCCGCCGTGCAGGTGCTCAGCATGGGCATGGTCAGCCTGATCGGGCTGAGCGTGCTGGCCTGGCCGATCGTGCTGGGCTGGACGCTGGTCGCGGTGGCCGCGCTGGCGGTGGAACACCGGATCCTGCGGCTGGTGGCCGGCGGCGGCCGTTTCGCGGTGACGGCCGGGTTCTGGGCGCCGGCGTTGCGGGTCGTCGTCACCACGCTCTATGCGCTGGCGGCGTTGGCCCTGATCGCCAGCGGCGGGCCCGGCGAGCGGTTGTTCGCCTTCGCCCTGATGAGCGCCTCGATGGTGCACGTGCTGATGCGCTATTACCGCGCGCCGCGCGTCCTGGCGGCCAGCCTCGCGCCTTACCTCATCGTCCTGGCCATCGTCGGCTTCGGCCTGACCGTGACGGCGCTGCGCCAGGGCCACTGGCTGGCCGCGCTGGCGAGCGGCTTCACCATCGCCACCTTCGCCCTGCAGTTCTGGTCGGCGCGGGGGCAGCTGGCCGGGGCCTGGAGCGAGCTGATGGCCGCGCGCGAGGCGGCGGAGGAACGCGAACGCGCCGCCGAGGCGGCCAATCGCGCCAAGTCGGACTTCCTCGCCACCATGAGCCACGAACTGCGCACGCCGCTGAACGGCGTGCTCGGCATGACCCAGGCGATGATGGGCGAGAGCCTCACCCCCACCCAGCATGAGCGCGTCAGCCTCATCCGCAGCTCGAGCCAGAGCCTGCTGGCGGTGCTGAACGACCTTCTCGACCTGTCCAAGATCGAGGCCGGCGCGCTGGAGCTGGAGGTGGTCGAGTTCGACCTCGAGCATCTGGTTCGCGGCGTGGCCGCGGCCTACCGGCCGCTGGCGGCCAGGAAGGATCTGCGCTTCGAGTTCGAGATCGCCGAGGCCGTGCACGGAACCTATCTGGGCGATTCCGCGCGCATCCGGCGCATCCTGCACAGCCTCTGCGACAACGCGGTGAAGTTCACCCGGGAAGGCGGCGTCACGCTGCGGGTCGACATGGCGGCCGATCGTATCGTCTTCCGCGTCGACGATACCGGCATCGGGATCGATGAGAGCGACCTTGAGCATCTGTTCGAAGGCTTCTTCCAGGCCGACGCCAGCCTGACCCGGCAATATGGCGGCGCGGGGCTGGGGCTGGCGATCTGCGGCGAACTCACTGCCCTGATGGGCGGCGGGATCGAGGCGGCGAGCGAACCGGGCGGCGGGTCCACCTTCACGCTCAGCCTGCCGCTGGCGCGCGCCGGGGTCGAGGCCACGGTGGTGGACGGCCGATCGATGCCGACCGAGCCGATGGCGCCGCTTCGGGTGCTGGCGGCCGAGGACAACGTCACCAATCAGCTGGTGCTGAAGACGCTGCTCGCCCCGGCGGGGATTGCGCCGACCCTGGTGATCAACGGCCGCGAAGCGCTCAGCGCCTGGGAAGACCAGACCTGGGACCTGGTCTTGATGGACATCCAGATGCCGGAGATGGACGGCGTGCAGGCCACCCGCGCCATCCGCAAGCGCGAGCGGGAGACGGGACGGCCGCGCACGCCGATCGTCGCGGTGACCGCCAACGCCATGACCCATCAGCTGGTCGAGTACGAGGCGGCGGGCATGGATGGGGTGGTGGCCAAGCCGGTCGATATCGCCGCCCTGTTCGACGCGATGCAGCAGGCGCTGGCGCGGGTCGAACCTCCGGCGTCCGAGATCGGCTGGGCCGGCGCGAGGGCCTGAATTGCGATCTACATCTCCGAGAACATCTTGCCGCCCTTGGATTTCGAATCGCGGGCGGCCTCGACGATCTGGACGGTGACCGCCTCGGGCGGGGCGCCGAAGTGCCTGGACACCGCCGCGGTGATGTCCGCGCAGAGCGCCTTCTTCTGGGCGGCGGTGCGGCCGGCGACGGCATAGACATAGACTTCGGGCATGGGGCGATCCTCTTCAGCGTTTCAGCCCGGGTTTTAGCGAGGGCCGATCCGGCGCGCCATGTTGCGCCGGGCCGCGGGCGCGCCTACACCGTCGCCCGCCTGTTCAACCCCGAAAATGGAGTCGCCGTCATGTTCGCCGAATCAACCGCGCTCGCCCGCGTCAAGCCGTCCGCCACCCTGGCGGCGGACGCGAAAGGCCGCGCGCTGAAGGCGGCGGGCAAGGACGTGATCTCGCTGGCCGCCGGCGAGCCCGACTTCGACACGCCGGACAACATCAAGGAAGCGGCCATCAAGGCTATCCGCGACGGCAAGACCAAGTACACCAATGTCGACGGCATTCCGGAGCTGAAGGAGGCGATCGTCGCCAAGTTCAAGCGCGAAAACGGCCTCAGCTACACGCCCGCCCAGGTGAACGTCTCGCCCGGAGGCAAGCCGGTGATCTTCAACGCCATGACCGCCTCGCTGAACCCCGGCGACGAGGTGGTGATCCCGGCGCCCTATTGGGTCAGCTATCCGGACATGGTGCTGCTGGCCGGCGGCGAACCGCGCTTCGTGATGACCAGCGCCGAAACCGGCTTCAAGGTGCAGGCGGCGGATCTCGAGGCGGCCATCACGCCGCGCACCAGGTGGGTGCTGCTCAACTCGCCGTCAAACCCGTCGGGCGCGGCCTATACCCGCGCCGAGCTCAGAGCCATCGCCGACGTGCTGTTGCGCCACCCGCTGGTCTGGATCCTGACCGACGACATGTACGAGCACCTGGTGTTCGGCGACTTCGAATTCTCCACCATCGCCCAGGTGGAACCGAAGCTCTACAACCGCACCCTGACCATGAACGGGGTCTCCAAGGCCTATGCCATGACCGGCTGGCGCATCGGCTATGCCGCCGGGCCCGAGCCGCTGATCAAGGCCATGGCCAAGGTGATGAGCCAGACCACCTCCAACCCCTCGTCCATCTCGCAATGGGCGGCGGTGGAGGCGCTGAACGGCACGCAAGAGTTCATCAAGCCGAACGCCAGGCTGTTCGAAGAGCGCCGCGACCTAGTGGTCTCCATGCTGAACCAGGCGGCCGGCATGCACTGCCCGACGCCAGAGGGGGCCTTTTACGTCTATCCGTCCGTGGCCGGACTGATCGGCAAGACCGCGCCCAGCGGCAAGACCATCGGCTCGGACGAGGACTTCGCGGTGGAGCTTCTGGAAACCGAAGGCGTCTCGGTGGTGTTCGGCGCCGCCTTCGGCCTGTCGCCCTTCTTCCGCATCTCCTACGCCACCTCGAACGCCAACCTCGAGGATGCGTGCACCCGGATTCAAAGGTTCTGCGGGTCGGTGAAATAAAAGCATCCCTTCTCCCCTTGCGGGAGAAGGGCCGCCTACGCCGCCTGCAGCTGCTGTTTTACGCGTTCGGCGAGGATCTTGATGTCCAGCGGTTTGGGCAGGAAGGTGACGCCGGTTTCGCCTTCCAGGACGTCGGAAAACTCCGCCTCGGCATAGCCGGAGATGAACATCACCGGGGCCGAGCCGAGGAAGCCGCGCGCCTTTTTCAGCAGGGTCGGGCCGTCGATGCCCGGCATGATCACGTCGGAGATCAGAAGGTCGATCTTGCCGGCGTATTCCTCGGCCAGCGCCAGGGCCGCCTCGCCGTCGGCGGCTTCGAGCACCTCGTAGCCGCGGGCGCGCAGCAACCGGGCGGCCACCTCGCGCACCAGGTCCTCGTCCTCGACGAACAGGATGCGCCCGACCCCGGAGAGATCGCGCGCCGCCGGCCGCACCGCCGGCGGCAGCGCCGCCATCACCGCGGCGACCACCGGCGGCGGCACATAGACCGGCAGGAAGATGCGGAAGGCCGCGCCATGGCCGACCGTGCTGACCACCTCGATCCAGCCGTCCGCCTGTTTGACGATGCCGTAGACGGTGGAAAGGCCAAGACCCGTCCCCTCGCCCACCGGCTTGGTGGTGAAGAAGGGGTCGAAGATCTTGCCGAGCAGGTCCGGCGCGATGCCCGGCCCGTTGTCGGAGACCTCGATCAGGGCCACCTCGCCCGGTCCGGCGCGGGGGTCGGCATAGCCGAGCGCCCTGGCCTCGGCATGGCTGAGACGGGCGGTGCGGATGCGCACCACGCCGCCGCCCTGCGCGCGCACGGCGTCGCGGGCGTTGATCGCCAGGTTCATCACCGCGGTCTCGATCTGGCCCTTGTCGGAGTAGACCAGCGGCGGGTTGCGGCCGTGGTCGGTCTCCAGCTTGACGTCCTCGCGCAACAGCCGGCGCAGCAAGACCTCGATCTCGCTGACCAGGCCGCCAAGCTCGAGCACCTCGCGCTGCAGGGTCTGTTTGCGCGAATAGGCCAAAAGCTTGCGCACCAGGTCGGCCGCCCGGTCGGCGGTGGAGCGCACCTCGACCAGGTCCTGATAGGAGGGATCGCCAACCGGATGGCGCAGGAAAAGTTCGTCGCCCTTGAGCGTGATGGCGGTGAGCAGGTTGTTGAAGTCGTGCGCCACGCCGCCGACGAACTGGCCGATGGCGCGCATCTTCTCCGACTGGGCGAGCTGCAGCTCCATCTGCTTCTGCGCGGTGACGTCGACCAGATAGGCGATGAAACCGTCCGGCCCCTTGGCCAGATAGAGGTGGGCGATGCTGGCCGGATCGTGGGCCAGGCGCAACTCCAGCGGGCCGCCGCGGCCGGCCTCGATCGCCTTCATGGCCTCGGCCCAGGAGGCCGGCTCGATCAGGGCCGAGAGGCTGGCGCCGGTCAGCGGCTTGCCGCCCATCATGGCTTCCAGGGCCGGGTTGGCGTGGACGATCGCGGCGTCGGCGGCGCCCTGGCCCTTGAGCAGGGCCGCGCCGAACGGAGCGGCGGCGGCGAAGGCGTCGAGTGCGACCGCCCGCGGGCCGCGCGCCTGGGCCGCCGCGACCGGCGCCGCGGCGACGGCCGCCGGCGGGGCCGGTTCCGGCGTCAGCTCGACCACGTAGCGGCGCTCGTCGAGCATGCTGACCCGCGCCTGCCGCGCGCCGCGTTTCAGCTTCAGCCGCGCCGAACCGATCTCGCCGCGCCGCGCCGCGCCCAGGGCGGCGAACAGGCCGCCGGCCTCGACCGACTTGGGCAGGCGGCTGCCCGAGCCGGCGGCGTCGGTCCAGCCGGGGTTGCAAGCCAGGATGCGGCCGTCGGCGGTGGCCAGGGCCAGCGGCTCGGCCACGGCCTCGATCAGGCGAACCGCCTCGATGCCCTCGGTGGGTCCGGGCCCGCGACCACGCAGGGCCAGGATGGCGAAGAAGGCCACGCCGGCCAGGCCGCCGAGCAGCAGCGCGCCGCCCAGCGAAGCCGGCCCGGCGCGAAAGGCCGGATAGGCGCCGAAGGCCAGCGCCAGCAGCAGGAAGGCTCCAGCCGCGATCGCGAACGGGTCGAGCCGACGCGAAGGACGGGCGTCGGTCGGCAGCGGCTGCGCCACGTTCAATCTCCCCCCTGGCGAATGCGGAAGCGAATCACACGTAAATCATAGTCTGAAGCCAACTGTGTTCTCATCGGGGCCGGCATTTAGCTGTGCACCCGTCGGCGCTTGGCCTGCTGCATTACGAAGCCGATGACCTTGGCGACGGCCTCATAGTGCTCGCGCGGGATGACTTCGTCGATCTCCACCGTGGCGTAGAGCGCCCGCGCCAGCGGCGCGTCCTCGATGATGGGGATATTGTGCGCCTCGGCCACCTCGCGGATGCGGAAGGCCACGTCGTCTATGCCCTTGGCCACGCAGAGCGGCGCGGGGGTGTCGCCGGCCTCGTAGCGCAGCGCGATGGCGTAGTGGGTCGGGTTCATCACCACCACCGTCGCCTTGGGCACGTTCTGCATCATGCGCTTCTTGGCCCGCTCATAGCGCATCTGGCGCAGCCGGGCGCGGATGTGCGGGTCGCCTTCGGACTGACGGAAGTCCTCCTTCATCTCCTCCTTGGTCATGCGCATGCGCTGCATGAAGCGCTGTCGCTGCCAGAACCAGTCGGCCAGCGCCCCGGCGCCGAGCAGGGCCAGCACGCCCCAGAACAGCGCCTTGAGCATGTCGATGGCCAGCGGCAGCAGCGCGTTCGGGTCCATGCCGACCAGCAGCTGGAACTCGCCCATGTGCGGACGCAGGACCAGCCAGGCCACCGTCGCGACCAGGCCGATCTTCAGGGCCGATTTGAGGAAGTGGATCATGCCGTCGAGCCCGAACAGGCGCTTGAAACCCTCGGCGACCGACAGTTTGGACGCGTCGGGCACGAGCTTGCTGGGAACGAACATGAAGCCGGTCTGGATCAGATTGCCGCCGACGCCGGCCAGGGCCGCGGCCGACATCACCCCGATCACGATCGGCGC
Organism: Caulobacteraceae bacterium; assembly: GCA_036501225.1. GTDB lineage: Bacteria > Pseudomonadota > Alphaproteobacteria > Caulobacterales > Caulobacteraceae > Poindextera. The sequence continues at coordinate 11,323 of DASYAQ010000142.1, forward strand.
CAGGGCCAGCAGGGCGCGGCGCATGACGATGACGCCGCCGTCGCCGCTGAGGTCGAACTGATCCGGGTGGGCCACGAAGGGCAAGAGTTGGGCGGCCAGATTGCGCGACATCCACCCCCCCGCGATGGCGAGAAAACCCGCCGCCGCGGCCAGGGTCGCGAAGGCGGGCACGTCGATCGACTTGGCGACGTTGCCCTGCTTGCGCGCCTCCTCGAGTTTCCGCGGGGAGGCCTCCTCGGTTTTTGTCGATGAGTCGCTTTCGTCAGCCACGGGCGCGCCTCATACGAACACGCCGATGAAGGCTTCATAGGCCTGGGTCCAGGCCACGCCGATGGCGCCCAGGCTGAGCGCGAAGATGGAGAGGCCGAGCAAGAGGCTGAGCGGGGTGGCGACAAAGAAGATCTGGAACTGCGGCATCACCCGGCCGATCAGGCCGGTGGCGATGTTGAAGACGATGGAAAACACCACCACCGGCGCGGCCAGCTGCAGGCCGAGCGCGAAGGACTTCGACACCGTCTGCATGGCCAGCTGTCCGGCATCGTTCAGCGGCAGGTTCCTGGTCGGCGGAAACAGCGTGTAGCTGTGCGCCATGGCGGCGATGAACAGCCGGTGCAGGTCGGTGTCGAAGATCAGGGTCAGGCCCATCAGGGTCAGGAAGGTGGAGATGGTGGTCCCCGGCTGCGCCTGGGTCGGGTTGGTGGTCTGGGCGAAGGCCAGCGTGGTCTGCAGCGAGACGAACTCGCCGGCCGTGGTCAGGGCCGAGAGGAAGACCCGCAGGAGGCCGCCGATGGTCAGCCCGATCAGCACTTCCCGGACGATATAGAAGGCCGTGCCGTCCACCGTCGCGGGCTCCGGCGGCAGATAGGGCTGGGCGATGGGGCCAAGGCAGAGCGACAGCATGAGCGCGAAGGCCAGGCGGATCGTCGGCGGCACGCTGGCCTCGCCGATGCCAGGCAGCACCATCAGCATGGCGCCGACGCGCGAGAAGACCAGGGCCCCGGCCCAGATCTGCTGCGCCGTGGCGTAATGCTCCATGGCCTACATGGCCGCGATGCGGGCGGCGATCTCGCGCATGAAGCCGCCCATCAGCCCGCCCATCAGCGGCAGGAAGACCAGGAGCGCCACGAAGATGGCGAGGATCTTGGGGGCATAGATCAGGGTGGCTTCCTGGATCTGGGTCAGGGCCTGCATCAGGCCGATGGCGACGCCGACCACCAGGCCGACCAGCAGGATCGGCGCGCACAGCTGCAGGGTCAGCCAGATCGCATCGCGCCCGACATCCAAGACTTCCGCGCCGGACATGACTGACGAGCCCCCCTTTACGAACGCAGCGGCGTTGAAGGGCCTCAGAGTGCGCGGAACATGGTTAATGCGGCGCTAACCATGCGGCGTTGTGTCCGTTGAAGCGCCGCTTCCGCCCCTTCTCCCCTCGCGGGAGAAGGTGGCCGGTCGGAGACCGGTCGGATGAGGGGCCGCGCTGAACTCGACAGGATCGCACAGGCGCCCTAAGCGGCATCGCCGGCGCGGCCCCTCATCCGCCCCCGCCTTCGCGGGGGCACCTTCTCCCGCGAGGGGAGAAGGGACGCGGCGGCGACGTCTTGCCTAGCTGGAACGCACTTATCGTCCGATCGCCTTGGCCAGCGCTTGGGCGGCCTGGGGCGGGGTCTGTTTGTTCTGGTCGCGGTCGACCGAGAGGTTGGCGGTGCGCATGGTCGCGACCGGGATGGCGCCGATCAGCGGGCGTAGCGCGGCGACGAACCTGGCGTCGGCCGCGCGCCTTGGCGACAGCAGGATGACGGCGTCGTAGGGCGGGATGGCCTGTTTGGGGTCGCTGAGCACCACCAGATCGTCCGCCGCGATGCGGCCGTCGGAGGAAAAGGCCGAGATCACGTCGGCCTCGCCGCCGGTCACCGCCTTGTACATGAAGGTGGGCTGGTAGCGTTTCTCGGCCTTGAAGTTCAGCCCATAGGCGCTCTTCAGCGCCGCCCATTCCGGCCTGGACAGGAATTCCAGGTCCGAGCCCAAGACAAGGTCCGGCGCGTGGCCGGCCAGGTCGGCGATGGTGTGGATGCCGAGCGCCTGGGCGCGGTCGCGGCGCATGGCCAGCGCATAGGCGTTCTCGAAACCGAGCGGCCCCAGGATGGTCACGTGGTCGCGCGCCTTCAGCGCCTGGGTCAGCTGGGCCAGCAGGACCTGGCGCGGCGGGTTGTCGGCGCGCTTCAGCACATTGGTCCACAGCGTGCCGGAATAGTCGACATAGGCGTCGACCTCGCCCGAGGCGACGGCGCGATAGGCCACGGCGGAGCCCAGGTCGTCCTTCTCGGAGACGTTGAAGCCGGCGGCGCGCAGCCGCTCGGACATCAGCGAGGCCAGGATATATTGCTCGGAGAAATTCTTCGCCCCGACCACGACCCGCTCGCCGGTTCCGCCGGTGCTGACCAGCGGCAAGAGGGCGACGATAGTCCCGACCACCAGGCCGGCCGCGCCGGCGATGATGCGGCGGCGATCGCGCCGGGCCGCGCCGGACTCGATCAGGCCGAGCAGCTGGTCGACGATCAGGGCCAGACCCGCCGCGGCGGCGCAGCCGAACAGCACCAGCACCCAGTCCTCGGTCTGCAGGCCGGAAAAGATGTAGTCGCCGAGCGAGGTCTGGCCGACCGGCGTCGACAGCGTCGCGGTGCCGATGGTCCAGACCGCGGCGGTGCGGATGCCGGCCATGATCACTGGCGCGGCCAGCGGCAACTCGACCATGAAGAGGCGCTGACGGTCGGTCATGCCGACGCCCCTGGCCGCCTCCACCGCCGCCGGATCGACGCCGAGGATGCCGGTGGTGGCGTTGCGCAGGATCGGCAGCATCGAATAGAGGGTCAGCGCCAGCAGCGACGGCAGGAAACCCAGCGCCGAGAAACCCGCCCCGAACAGCTGACGGCTCAGCGCCGAGAGCGCCAGCAGCAGCGGATAGAAGAGCGCTAAGAGGGCCAGGCTCGGAATCGTCTGGATCAGGCCGGCGGAAAGCAGGGTGATCCAGCGCAGCCGCGGATTGCGGCTGGCGGCCACCGCCAGCGGCAGGCTGATCAGCACGCCAAGCGCCAGCGCCGAGGCGCTGAGCAGCACGTGCTGGCCGAGATAGTTGGGCAGGAGGCGCCAGGCGGCGGCCAGGCGCTCATTCATGCGCCGGCTCCAGCCGCTCGCGCACCCGCTCGGCCTGGCGGCGCGGCGTCTCCATCAGGGCGCGGACCTCGGCGTCCGACGAGGCGAGCAGGTCGGCCGGCCGGCCCTCCGCGCGCACCCGGCCCTTGTCCATGACCACTACGCGGTCGGCCAGCAGCACCGCCTCGGTGATGTCGTGGGTGACCATCAGGGTGGTCAGGCCCAGCCGCTCGTGCAGCTGGCGATATTCCCCGCCGAGCGCGTCGCGGGTGACCGGATCCAGCGCCCCGAACGGCTCGTCCATCAGCATCAGCCTGGGCTGCGCGGCGAGCGCGCGGGCAACGCCGACCCGCTGCCGCTGGCCGCCGGAAAGCTCGGCGGGGCGTCGGGCGGCAAACGCGCGCGGCAGGCTGACCAGGTCGAGCAACTCGGCGACCCGCGCCTCTATGGCGGCCTTGGGCTCGCCCACCAGCTTCGGCGTGATGCCGATATTCTCCGCCACGCTCAGGTGTGGGAAAAGGCCAACCTCCTGGAAAACATAGCCGATCCGGCGGCGCAGCAGATGCGGGGCCACGTCGCCGACCGCCTCGCCGCCGACCCGGATCTGGCCGCGGCTGGGCCGGATCAGGCCGTTGATCATCTTCAGGGTGGTGGTCTTGCCCGAGCCGGACCCGCCGACCAGGGCGACGAAACCGCCCGCCTCGATCACCAGGCTGACGCCCTCGACCGCATGGCTCGCCCCGCGGTCGAACGACTTGGCGACATCCTCGAGTTCGATCATCGGTTGGGTCATCGACCCACCTTAGCCCGAACGCTCAGATCTGCATCTGCATGACTTGCTGGTAGGCGGCGATCACCTGGTCGCGGACGGCCATCACCGTTTCCAGGCTGGCCTGGGCCGAGGACAGCGCGGTGACCACGTCGACCATGTCGGCCTTGCCCTGCACCTGGGCGGTCATCTGCGCCTCGGCGTGGCGGGACTGCTGCACCGCATCGTTCAAGGCGTTTTTCAGGATGTCGCCGAAGCCGCCGGGGCCTTGCGCGCCCTGCGCATCGGCCGCCCCGGACGCGGCCTGGGTCAGCGCGCTGGCCTGGGCCTGGACGGCGGCATAGGCCTTGGCGGCGAGAAGCGGGGCGACCACGATCTAGGCCCGCCCTACTTCTGCAACAGCTGGATCAGGCTGGTCTGCATCGCCTTGTCGGTGTCGATGACGTTCAGATTGGCCTCGTAGGCGCGCTGGGCGTCGCGCATGTCCATGGCCTCCATCAGCGGGTCGACATTGGGCAGCTTGACGTTGCCCTTGGCGTCGGCGGCGGGGTGGCCCGGCTGGTACTGGATCGGAAACGGCTTGGTGTCGGCGGCGATCCTGCTCATGGCGACGCCCTGGATGCCGCCGGCCAGCATGACCGGCGTGAAGACGGCGACCTGGCGACGGTAGGGATCGCCGCCGGCGGTCTTCGACACCGAGTCCGAATTGGCCATGTTCTCGGCGATGACGCGCATGCGCGACTGTTGCGCGCGCAGGCCGGAGGCGGCGGCGGCCATGATGGCGTCGGAGGGAGAGCTGATGTCGGCCATGGCCTGGTCCTTTGCTTTTTTTAGACGGGCTTGCCGGGGGCGCGGATGGCGAGCTGGAGCATGCTGAGCGACTTCTGATAGAAGCCGATGGCCGCGTCGTAGCTCATCCGCGCGTCGGTCAATTTCATCATCTCCTCCTCCAGCACCACTTGGTTGCCGTCGAGGCGGGTCTCGGAATCAGGGGTGACCTGCGGCGTGTAGCCGGCGCTGGACTGCGGCTGGCTGCCGCCGGCGCCGCCGATCATCTGACCGGCGCTGGTGGCGGCCAAGGCGATGGCGCCACCGGCGTCCGGACCGGACGAAGCCTTGATCGTAAAGGGTTTCAGGTCGCGCGGGCGATAGCCCGGGGTGTCGGAATTGGCCACGTTCTCCGAGATCACCCTTTGCCGCTCCGACAGGTAGCCGAGGCGGCCCTTCAGAGCGGAAAACAGCGGAATGTCGTCGAGCGTCATGGTTTGTGAAAGGTGAACGAACAGGGTTAATCGGCCGTTAAGCACGTTGGCTCAGAGAAGAAGAACGCGGGCGCGCGAGGGCGCGCGCGTCTGAAGTCGGGCGGGCTTTGCATGTTGGGTGAAATCGTCAGGGTGATCGCGGGTCTGGCGGTGACGCTGGGCCTGATCGGCCTGGCCGTGGTGGCGCTGCGCCGCTTCGGGCCGCAGACCCTTCTGCGGTTGCAGGGATCGCGCGCCGAGCGGCGGCTGGCGGTGATCGAGACCCTGGTGCTCGATCCGGCCCGGCGGCTGGTCCTGGTCCGCTGCGACGCCGAGGAGCGGCTGATCCTGCTCGGTGAAGGCCAGCTGATCCCATCCCCATCCACCCCCAGGAAGCCTGCCCGATGAAACGTCTGCTGGTCGCCGCCCTGCGCCATCACGGCCTGCTCGACATCACCGCCGACGAGCTTGCCCGCGCCGCCCGCATCGCGGCCCTGAGCGGCCTGGCCACCTTCATCTTTCCCGCCATCGCCATCGCCCAGTCGGTGAACATAGACCTCGGCACCGGGGCCGGCCTGACCGACCGCGTCATCCAGCTCGCCGGCCTCCTGACCGTGCTGTCGCTGGCTCCGTCGATCGTGATCATGACCACAGCCTTCGTGCGCATCGTGGTGGTGCTCAGCCTGCTGCGCACCGCGCTCGGCCTGCAGCAGAGCCCGCCGAACGCGGTGATCATCAGCCTGTCGCTGTTCCTCACCGCCATCGTCATGGCCCCCACCCTGACCGCCTCCTACAACGCCGGGATCAAGCCGCTGCTGGACAAGAAGATGGAGCTGCCGCAGGCCTTCAACGCCTCGGCCATGCCGGTGAAGCAATTCATGCTCGCCCAGGTCGACCAGGATGATCTGGCCCTGTTCGTGCGCCTCTCGCACACGCCGAAGCCGCCGCATGTCGAAGACCTGCCGGTGCAGGTGGTGACCTCGGCCTTCATGATCTCCGAGCTGAAGCGGGCCTTCGAGATCGGATTTCTGCTGTTCGTGCCCTTCCTGGTCATCGACCTGGTGGTGGCCAGCGTCCTGATGAGCATGGGCATGATGATGCTGCCGCCGGTGGTGGTGTCGCTGCCGTTCAAGCTGATCTTCTTCGTGCTGGTCGACGGCTGGCGGCTGGTGGCCGGCAGCCTGGTCGAGAGCTTCCACCACGTCGCCGGGGTAGGCTAAGCTCGCGTCCTTCCATCGCGTTGATGAAGGACGGGCGGATGTCAGAGGGTTTCGAGGGCGGCTGCGCCTGTGGCGAGGTGCGCTACCGGCTGAACAGCGAGCCGATGTTCGTGCATTGCTGCCACTGCCGCGACTGCCAGAGGCAGGCCGGCAGCGCCTTCGCCATCAACGCCCTGATCGAATCCGATCGTATCGAGTTGATGTCGGGCGAACCCAAGCCCATCCGCATGCCGACCGATAGCGGTGGAGTGCACGACATCTATCGCTGCCCGATTTGCCAGATCGCGCTGTGGAGCGACTATGGCGGCCGTCCCGAGATGCGCTTCGTGCGCGCCGCCACCCTGGACGACCCGGAGGCCATGCCGCCGGACGTGCACATCTTCACGCGCTCGAAGATGTCCTGGGTCGGCCTGCCCGCCGACGTCCCGGCCTTCGACATCTATTACGACACCAAGACCCTCTGGCCCGCCGCCAGCCTGGCGCGGCGCGAGGCGCTGTTCGGCTCGCTCTAGTCGAACGCGATCTCGCCGCCGGGCATGGGGCCTAACCCCGGTTCGCCGCCCCCGCCACCGCGGTAGGCCCAGGACTGGCCTGGCGGAAGCGTTGCTTCATCGCCTGCACCCAGCCGACGAAGCTGTCGCTCTCGGCCGCGGCCTTGGCGAAGTCCTCGCCGGTTCCCGAGCCGGGGCTAAGGCCGGCCAGGGCGACGCGCAGGGCGTCGGGCGACTGGGCGTGGTCGACAAAGCCCTGGTACTGGCCGCGCAGCCGCGTCAGGCCGGCGTCGTCGCCGGCGAGGCTGAGGCTGATGGCGCAGCGCAGCAGCGTCCCCTCCTCGTCGACCGCCAGCGGCGCGGGGTTTTTCCAGCGCTCGCCGAGCATGGCTTCGAGCTGGGCGGCGGCGCTGGCCCAGTCGTGCTTCTTCCAGGCCACGTCGGCGCGGACGCCGCCCGCGTCGGCGGACTTGTCGCCCTCGATGATCTCCAGCGCATGATCGTACTGGCCGAGCATCAGCCAGGCGCGGGATTCGACCACCCGCCGCTGGGCGGTGAGCGCGGCGGGCAAGAGCGTCGTGCGCGACTCGTTCAGCGCGTCGATGGCGGCTTCCGGCTGGCGGTTCATCAGGTCGATGGTGGCCAGATCGCTGGCGACCTGGGCGCGCGGCACGCCGTCCAGCCGGTTTTCCTCCTGGTATTTCAACAGCTCGGCCGCCTGGCCGAGCAGGTCGACATCGATCAGCCGGCGCGCCAGCCGGCGCACGATCTGGTCGCCGTCCTCGCCGATCGGGGTCAGTTCCTTGAAGTCGTAGAACAACGCCAGCGCCTGCACCGGCTGCAGGCCGTCGGCCTGGCCGTCGAGGAAGAGGCTGCGGAAGGCGGCGGCCAGGTCGTTCTGCAGGCCGACCGCCTCGGGCAGGTCAGGCAGGTTCTGACCCGCCGAGCGCAGGGCCTCCAGCGCCTCGCGATAGCGGCCGAGACTCAGGTAGATCTGGCCGAGCGCGCGAATGGTGTCCAACTCGGTGGCGTCGCCGCGCCAGCGATAACGCAGGCCGTCGAGGATGTCGGCGGCCTGGGTCGGGGTCAGGCTGCCCTGCGCCATGCGGATCTGGGTGGCGTGCAGCAGGGCCGGCGCCGACAGCCAGGGCAGATCGACGTTGGAGATGGCCTGATAGACGCCGAGCGCCCGGTCCTTCTCGCCCTCGGCCTCGAACACCTTGGCCTGGATCAGGCGGGTGGCGAGGTTTTCCACCGGGTCGGTCGAGTTATCCAGGGCGACCTTGACCTCGGCCTCGGCGATGGCGTTCGAACCGAGCTCGATGGCGGCGTGGGCGTCGGCGCGGGCGAACCGGGCGCGCCAGCGCGGCGTGAACTGATAGAGCGCCACAGCCCCCTTGTTGAATTCGGCGCGCGCCTCGGTCCACTGGCCGAGCTGGACGGCGATATAGCCGCGCCACAGCGAGCTGGCCGGATCGTCGGCCAGGACGGGCACCGAGAACTCGGTCTGCGCCTCCTTGTAGCGGCCGGCCATGGCCTTGGCCGCGCCGCGCAGGCCGCGGAATTCGGCGTCGCCGAGCAGGTTCGGCTGCACCTTGGCGTTCAGGTCGAGCAGCCCGATCGCCTCGAATGACAGTTCCGAGCCGACCAGGAAGCGGGCCAGGCCCATGCGGGCGGCCATGCCGGCGTCCTTGCCCTTGCCGGCCTCGTCGGCCGCCGCCGATTGCAACGCGTCATAGCGGGCCAGGAAGCCGCCGGACCCGGTCTTCGACCAGCCGTCGAAGTCGATCAGAGCCGGCCGGCTGGTCGGCTGCGGCAGTCCTGGACCGTTGTCGGCGAGCGACCCGGCAGGCCCGCCGGACAGCGCCAGGCCCTTCGGCCGCCCGATGGTGACCAGGTCGCCGTCGGTGATGATGGAGAGATCGTCGGCGATCGGCTCGACGGCCAGGCCCTGCGCCGAGGGCAGCAGCGCCAGATCGACATATTCCCGCCTGGACGACAGGCCCTTGGCGGGCGCGAGCGCCGTCACCACCGCGATCTTGTCGCGGACCACCGGGTCGTCGATCCAGTAGACGTGGGTCGATCCCGCCACCGCGACCGAGAGCGCGCCGACCCCGGAGTCGTCGTCGCGGGCGATCTTGATCGGGTCGGTGGCGGCTTGGCTGTCGCTGGACAGGGTCACGGTCCAGTCGCCGCCCTGGGCGCCGGCCGTGACCGAGGTATTGGCCGGGGCCGCGATGCGCAGCGCGGTGAAGTCGGGCCCCTGAACCGGTTGGGCGCCGGCGATCAACGGTGAACTGTGCGCGAGGCCGGTCAGGTCGAGCCTGGCGGCGGCGTCGAACACGATCCAGATCGCGCCGCCGCGATGGAAGACCGCGGCGCCCAGCGCCGATTTCCACGGAAAGTGCAGCGCCACCGCGTTGGCCTTGACCTCCGACGAGAGCTTGACCACGCCGTTGTCGGGAACCGGATTGGGCCGGTCGGAGGCCGCCGTCGGCTGGGCGTCGGCGGGTGGCGATGCGGCGGCGAAGAGGTTGACGAAGATGGCCCCGTCGCCCTGGCCCACCTTGGCGTCGGCGCCGTCGGCCAGGGTGAGCGCGATCTCCAGCCCGCCGGCGTTCCTGTCCTCGGCGGTCTTCAGAAAGCGGGGTGGATCGACCCGCAGGCGGGTCATGTCCGGCTTGGCGTAGCGGCTGAAATGCAGGGTCAGGACCTGGCCGTCGCGGTGGCTGGTGACGCTGGCCCCGCCGGGAAAGCGGAACTCGATGTGCGAGAAATCCTTCGCCTGGGCCACATTGACCGCAAGCGACGAGCCGGCCGCGCGCTGCAGGGCCGGCGGCGTCTCGGCGTAGCCGCCGGGCGCGAGCATGGCGGCGATCGCGATCGCCGCCACACCGGACTTCAAGCGGTTGCGGGCGTGCATCGCCGCCTCAGCCAGGCTTGGCGGTCGGCGGCAGCGGCGGCGCGGCCGGCTTGGGCGACGGCGCGGCCGGCGGACCGGCGGCGGCGACCTTGGCCGCCGGCTTGACCACGGGCTTTGGCGTCGGCGCCAGGCCCGCCGCGACCTTGGCCGGCGGTTTGCCGCCGGGCTGGACCACCCCGCCGGGCGGGTGCATGGCGTCGGCGACGGCGGGATCGACGGCCGCCGGCTTGGGCTTGGGCTTCGGCTTGGCCGCGCGGGCGACCTTGCGCGGCCTGGCCGGGGCGGCGGCGTCGGCCGCGGCGGCGGGCGTCTGGCTGAGCTGGGCGTTCTGGCCGGGCGCGGGGCCCGCCGCGGGCGTGGCGTTGGCCGCGGCCGGCGCGGGGGCTGGAGCCGGCGCGGGCGCGGCGCCCGGATTGAGCGCGGTCTTGGCATCGGCGAGCAGCTTGGAGCCCGCGGTGCGCTGGGCGAGTTTTTCGGTCAGGGCCTTGGCGTCCTGCGGCGTCATCTGGGCCAGGATGGCGGCCAGCTTGCGCTCCTTCATCTTGGCGGCGATCGGCAGGCGGACGCTGTCGTCGAGCACCGCCATGCTGGCGGCGGCCTTTTTCTCCGGCATGTCCTCATAGACGCGCACCAGCCGGTCGGCCTCGGCCTGGGCCTGCTGATCGGCCTGGCCGAGCAGGCCCTGGATGTCGGTCTTCAGCCCGGTCATCTGGGCGATGCGGGCATCGAGCTTGGCCTCGGCGGCGGCGATCAGCTGCACCTGCACATCCAGGCCGCTCTCGCGCTGGTCCAGCTGGCCACGGCGGTCGCTCAGGCTCTGCAGCACCTGCAGCTCGGCCGGTGACAGTCCGGCCTCCTTGGCCAGTTCGGCGGCGGTCGGCGCGCAGACCGGCGCGGCGGGCTTGGCGGCGGCGGCGCTGGACTGGATGGCGCCGGACAGGATCGAGGCGCCGGGCGGCAGGGCCGGCTTGACCGCTCCCTTGGCGACGACGTCTTCGGCGAGCGCGCGCGAGGCCAGATAGAGCTGCGGCGCCTCGGTCAGGGCCTTGACCGCCAGCACCCCGCCGATGGCGATGGCGACCAGCGGCAAGAGGCGTGGGATCCGGCTCACGAGCGCCCTCCGGCGGCGCGACGAGGACCGTCGAACAGTTCGTCATCGACCAGCGCGCGGGACCTTGGCGAAGGCGCCGCGGCCAGCGCCGGCCGCCTCGGGGTCAGCGCGTCGTCGCGGCTCAGGGTGAGCGGGGATTCGCTTACGGGCGCCTCGGGGCTTCGCCGCGGCGCCGCGCCGGGCCGCGCCCAGACCCGATCGAGGGCGGAGCGCTGGGCCGACGCCGGCGGCCGCTCGGCGATCGTCGCGTCGTTGCGCGTCAACGCCTCGAGCTTGGCCGCGAGTTCGCGCGCCTTTTCGATCCGGCCGGCGAGCAGGCTGGCCGCCTCGTCCATGGCGCCGCGCAGCTCGGCGAGGCCGGTCTCGGTGCGGCCGGCGGCCCGGTCGAGGTCGGCGACGGCGACGGCGAAGCTCGCCTGGCTGGCCTGCAGCGTCTTCAGGCGCCGTTCGAGCCTGAGGCCGAAGCCAAGGGTGATCAGCAGCAGAGCCGCCAGGATCAGGTCGAGCGTCATCGATATCGGGCTCATGTCGGCCCTCCCTGGATTGCGGTCTTGGCGGCGGGCGTCAGCGGCGCCTCGACGCGGACGGCGATATTGTGGTTGCGGCGCCCCATGCGGCCGCGCGTCAGCGGGATATTGCCGGCGCGCAGCTCGATCAGGCTGTCAGGCGTCGCGTTCAGGATCAGGGTGTCGCCGATCTTCAGATTGAGCACGCGGCGCAGGTCGACCACCTGCTCGTCGAGCACGGCGCGCACGTCGAGCTGGGTGGTCCACAGCTCGGTGGCCAGGTGGCCTTCCCAGATGTTGTCGCGGCCAAACTTCTCGCCCATGAACTGCTGCAGCAGCATTTTGCGGATCGGCTCGAGGGTGGCGTAGGGCAGCAGAAGCTCGATGCGGCCGCCGCGGTCTTCCATGTCGATGCGCAGCTTGACCAGGATGGCGGCGTTGGCCGGCCGCGCGATGGCGGCGAAGCGCGGATTGGTCTCCAGCCGGTCGAGGTTGAAGGTCAC
>DASYAQ010000143.1:0-4830 GCA_036501225.1 Caulobacteraceae bacterium
TCAGCTCGAATTCGCTGCCGGCCACCTCGCCCATGTGCATGCGGCCATCCTGGCCCATCGACCAGTCGACGCGGATGCATTCCAGCGCGGTCAGCCGGCCGTCCTCGCCGATGGCGCGCTTGGTCACCACCGCCCAGTCGCGCTCGGCGCCCTCCTCGTGGGAGGAGGTGGTGCGCAGCTTCAGCGGCCAGTCGGGCCAGGTCAGGGCCTTGTTCTCGCGCTCCGGCGGCTGCGGCATGATCTCGAGCTGGGTGACCGAGGCCGCGCCCTGGCGGTTGGAGGTGCCGACGCAGTCCGAGCCGGTGTCGCCGCCGCCGACGACCACCACATGCTTGCCCTTGGCCGAGATGGCCCCGTCGGGCGCGGCCGTGGCCTCGTCGTCGCCGGCCCCGCGCTTGTTTTGCTGGGTCAGGAAGTCCATGGCGAAATGGATGCCGGCCAGCTGGTGCGGCGGCAGTTCCAGGTCGCGCGGCAGTTCGGCGCCGCCGGACAGCACCACCGCGTCGAACTCGGCCAGCAGCGCCTCGACCGTGACCGTGACGCCCACCTCGACATTGGTGCGGAACTCGACCCCCTCGGCGCCCATCTGCTCCACGCGGCGGTCGATATGGTGCTTCTCCATCTTGAAGTCGGGGATGCCGTAGCGCAGCAGGCCGCCGATGCGGTCGTTCTTTTCGAACAGCGTCACCGCGTGGCCGGCGCGGGCCAGCTGCTGGCTGGCCGCCATGCCCGCCGGGCCCGAACCCACCACCGCGACGCGGCGGTCGGTGGCTTGCGCCGGCGTCTCGGGCTCGATCCAGCCTTCGCGCCAGCCGCGATCGACGATCTCGCACTCGATGGTTTTGATGGTCACCGGATTGTCGTCGATGTTCAGCGTGCAGGCGGCCTCGCACGGCGCCGGGCAGATGCGGCCGGTGAACTCGGGGAAGTTGTTGGTGGAGTGCAGGTTGGCCAGCGCGCTGCGCCACTGGTCGCGATAGACCAGGTTGTTCCAGTCGGGGATCTGGTTGTTGACCGGGCAGCCCTGGTGGCAGAACGGAATGCCGCAATCCATGCAGCGCGCCGCCTGCTCGGCGACCTCGGCGGCCGGCAGCGGCTTGACGAATTCCGCCCATGTCTTCAGGCGCGCGGCCGGCTTTTCATAGTCGCGGTCGTGGCGCTCAATCTCCAGGAAGCCTGTCGGCTTGCCCATCGTCTTACTCCAAGTTCGAGGGTTCGCCGGTTATTCCGCGGCGACGGTTTTGGCCGCCAACCGCTCTGCTTCCATATCCGTCAGGGCGCGCCGGTAGTCTTTCGGCATCACCTTGACGAAGTGGGTAAGGGCTTCGTCCCAGTTCTCCAACAGCATGCGCGCACGCGCGCTTCCGGTGTGCAGCAGGTGTCGCTCGACCAGGATGCGCAGGCGTTCGGCGTCGAAGCTCAGCATGTCGCCCATGCCGCTGTCGTGCGCGCCGAGAGCGCGCTGCCGCGGCCGGCGCGCCTTGTCGCCAGACGGGACCTTAGAGGTCTGCGCCTTGGCGGCTGCCGGTCCGATCCGCTCGAGATCGACCATGGCCAGGTTGGCCAGCGTGCCGAAGCGGCCTTGCGGGTCGTAGACGTAGGCCACGCCGCCGGACATGCCGGCGGCGAAGTTGCGGCCGGTCTCGCCCAGCACGACGACCACCCCGCCGGTCATGTATTCACAGCCGTGGTCGCCGACGCCTTCGACCACCGCGACCGCGCCGGAATTGCGCACCGCGAACCGCTCGCCGGCGACGCCCTGGAAATAGGCCTCGCCGGCGATGGCGCCGTAGAGCACGGTATTGCCGACGATGATGTTCTCGGTCGGCTCGCGCCTGGCCTCTTGCGGCTGGCGCACGATCACCCGGCCGCCGGACAGCCCCTTGCCGACATAGTCGTTGGCGTCGCCGATCAGGTCGAGGGTGACGCCGTGCGCCAGGAAGGCGCCGAAGCTCTGCCCGGCCACGCCGGTGAAGCGCACCGAGATGGTCTCGTCGGCCACGCCCTGATGGCCGAAGCGCCGGGCGATCTGGCCCGACAGCATGGCGCCGGCGGTGCGGTTGATGTTGCGGATGGTCTGCTCGATCCGCACCGGCGCGCCGCCGTCCAGCGCCGGCCCGGCCGCGGCGATCAGCGCGTGGTCGAGCGCCGATTCCAGGCCGTGGTTCTGCCGCTCGGAATTCCACCGGGCCACCGAAGGGTCGACCTCCGACTGATAGAGCACCCGGGAAAGGTCGATCCCCGCCGCCTTCCAGTGGTCGACCGCCGGCGCGACGTCCAGCCGGTCGCAGCGCCCGATCATCTCGTTGACGGTGCGAAAGCCCATCTCGGCCATGATCAGCCGCAGCTCCTCGGCGACGAAGAAGAAGTAGTTGATCACGTGCTCGGGCTGGCCGGTGAAGCGGGCGCGCAGCACCGGATCCTGGGTCGCCACCCCGACCGGGCAGGTGTTCAGGTGGCATTTGCGCATCATGATGCAGCCGACCGATATCAGCGGCGCGGTTGCGAAGCCGAACTCGTCGGCGCCCAGCAGGGCGGCCACGGCCACGTCGCGGCCGGTGCGCAGGCCGCCGTCGGCCTGGACGGCGATGCGGCCGCGCAGGCCGTTTTCGACCAGGGCCTGCTGCGTCTCGGCCAGGCCGATCTCCCAGGGCGAGCCCGCATGGGTCAGCGAGGTGAGCGGCGAGGCCCCCGTGCCGCCCTCATAGCCGGAGATGGTCACATGGTCGGCGCGGCACTTGGCGACGCCGGCGGCGACCACGCCGACATCGACCTCGGAAACCAGCTTCACCGAGATGCGCGCCTCGGGATTGACGTTCTTCAGGTCGTGGATGAGCTGGGCCAGGTCCTCGATCGAATAGATGTCGTGGTGCGGCGGCGGCGAGATCAGGCCGACCCCCGGCGTCGAGTGGCGCACATGGGCGATGGTCTTGTCGACCTTGTAGCCGGCCAGCTGGCCGCCTTCGCCGGGCTTGGCGCCCTGGGCCATCTTGATCTGGATGTCGTCGGAATTGACCAGGTATTCCGCCGTCACCCCGAAGCGGCCCGAGGCGACCTGCTTGATCGCCGAGCGCATGGAATCGCCGTTGGGCAGCGGCTTGAAGCGATCGGTCTCCTCACCGCCCTCGCCGGTGTTGGAGCGGCCGCCGATGCGGTTCATGGCGATGGCCAGCGTGGTGTGCGCCTCGCGGCTGATCGAGCCGAAGCTCATGGCGCCGGTGGAGAAGCGCTTGACGATCTGGGCCGCGGACTCGACCTCACTCAGGTCGATCGGCTCCTCGGCCGGCTTCAGCCGCATCAGCCCGCGCAGGGTGAGCAGCCGTTCGCTCTGTTCGTTGATGCTGGCGGCGAAGGCGGCATAGGCCTCGGGCAGGCCGCCGCGCACGGCGTGCTGCAGGTTGGCCACCGATTCCGGCGTCCAGGCGTGCTCCTCGCCGCGCAGGCGGAAGGCGTAGCCGCCGCCGACGTCGAGCATGTCGCGATAGATCGGGTTGTCGCCATAGGCGTCGCGATGACGCTTGACCGTCTCGGCGGCGATCTCGGCCAGGCCGACGCCCTCGATCAGGCTGTCGGTGCCGGTGAAGTACTTTTCCACAAACGCCGAGGACAGGCCGACCGCGTCGAAGCGCTGGGCGCCGCAATAGGACTGGTAGGTCGAGATGCCCATCTTGGACATCACCTTGAGCACGCCCTTGCCGATGGCCTTGATGAAGTTCTTTTGCACCTCATAGGCCTTCAGCGGCAGGTTGTTCTGCACACGGAGCTGTTCCAGGGTTTCGAAGGCCAAGTAGGGATTGATCGCCTCGGCGCCGTAGCCGGCCAGGACGCAGAAGTGGTGCACCTCGCGCGCTTCGCCGGTCTCGACCACCAGGCCGGTCTGCATGCGCAGGCCCTGGCGGATCAGGTGATGGTGCACCGCCGCGGTGGCCAGGGCGGCGGGAATGGCGTTGCGTTCGGCCGACAGCGCCCGGTCCGACAGGATCAGGATGTTGTTGTCGGCCAGCACCGCGTCGGTGGCCTCGGCGCAGATGCGCTCGACCGCCCGCTCCAGGCCCACGTCGCCGTGTTCGGCCGGGCCGGTGATGTCGATGGTGGCGGTGCGAAAGGCCCCGTCGACCAGGGTCGAGATCGAGCGGATCTTCTCCAGGTCGGCATTGGTCAGCACCGGCTGGGAGACTTCCAGCCGCTTGTGCGCGCCGGCCTGGTGGCCGAGCAGGTTGGGCCTCGGCCCGATCATCGAGACCAGCGACATGACCAGCTCCTCGCGGATCGGGTCGATCGGCGGGTTGGTCACCTGGGCGAAACGCTGCTTGAAGTAGTCGTAGAGCAACCTGGGACGCCGGGAGAGCGCCGCCAGCGGCGTGTCGGTGCCCATCGAGCCGACCGGGTCCTCGCCGGAGATCGACATCGGCTCCAAGAAGAACTGGATGTCCTCCTGGGTGTAGCCGAAGGCCTGCTGGCGATCGAGCAGGGCGGCCGCGTCATTGGCCAGGCCAGGCTCGGGCCGCGCGACCGGGTCGGGCAGCTCCTCCAGCTTGTACTGGGTCTGCTTTAGCCAGGCGTCATAGGGCTCGGCGTCGGCCAGCGTGGCCTTGATCTCGTCATCCTCGACGATCCGGCCCTGCTCAAGGTCGATGAGCAGCATCTTGCCGGGCTGCAGCCGCCATTTGCGGGTGATCTGCGCCTCCTGAATCGGCAGCACGCCGGATTCCGAGGCCATGATCACGTGGCCGTCGTCGGTGCAGCAGAACCGCGCCGGCCTCAGGCCGTTGCGGTCGAGGGTGGCGCCGATCTGGCGGCCGTCGGTGAAGGCGATCGCCGCCGGTCCGT
>DASYAQ010000144.1:0-6606 GCA_036501225.1 Caulobacteraceae bacterium
GCTGCGCGCCCATCCGGCCTGGGACCTCTCCATGCTGCTGCACGACGGCCGCCGCGACGTGTCGCCGGAGCGCGAGACCGCCGCGCTGGAGCGCTATCTGGCCGCGCGTCCGCAGGTCGATCGCGACCGGTTCCTCGCCGACTTTCACGGCCTGGGGGCGATGAATTCCGCCCGCATCCTGTTCATCTTCGCCCGTCAGGTCGCCGGCTTCGGCCGGCCGCGCTACGCCGCCTTCATGCCGCGCATGTGGCGCTATCTTGACCGCTGCCTCGAGGCCCCGGAGATGGCGCCGCTCAAGGCCTGGTTCGCCCGCAACGTGGTGCGGGAGCCGCGGCCATGAGCGGACCGAAGACCGCCATGGTGCTGGCCGCGGGCCTCGGCGTGCGCATGCGGCCGCTGACCAACGACAAACCCAAGGCCCTGGTCATGGTCGCCGGCAAGACGCTGATCGACCACGCTCTGGACCGGCTGGTCGATGCCGGCGTCGAGGCCGCCGTGGTCAACGTGCATGCCTTCGCCGACCAGCTCGAAGCTCATCTGGCGAGGCGCAAGGCGCCGCGCATCCTGATCTCCGACGAGCGCGATCAGGCGCTGGAGACCGGCGGCGGGCTGAAGAAGGCCATTCCCCTGCTGGCGGAGAGCCCGGTCTGGGTCTGCAACATCGACGCGCCCTGGATCGAGCATGGCGCCTCGGCCCTGGGCGCCGTCGCCGGGGCCTTCGATCCGGAACGCATGGACGTCTGTCTGCTGCTCGCGCCGACCTCGGACTCCATCGGTTTCCACAACACCGCCGACGGCGGCAATACCGGCGACGTCTTCCGCGACGCCGATGGGCGGATCCGCTTCAAGGCGCCCGGCGAGACCGCCCCCTTCCTCTATGTCGGCTTCCAGATCACCAAGCTCGACGTCGTCGCCGATGGCCCGGAGGGACCGTTCGGCCTGCTGCCCGTCTGGAGGACCCTGTCGACGCAGGGGCGGATCTTCGGCGTCCCGTCTCCGGGCCTGTGGATGCACGTCGGCACGCCTGAGGGTCTCGCGGCGGCCGAGAAGATCTATGCCGCCCTTCCCGCCGGCGGGGCGAAGGCCGGGAACGGATGACGCCCTTCGGCCTGCCCGCGCCGCGCTGGTTCAGCATCGCGCCGCATCGGCCGTTCCTGGCCGACCTCGCCGAGGGCCTGATCGAGGCGCTGTCGGCGGATGCACCGCGGGCCCTGTCCGACGCGGTCGTGGTGGTCCCCTCGCGGCGAGCCGCGCGCGGCCTCGCCGAGGCCTTTGTCGAGGTCGGCGGCGGCCGGGCGCTTCTGCTGCCGCAAATCCGCGCCCTCGGCGACCTGGACGAGGGCGAGCCGCCATTCGAGCCGGGCGATATCGCGCTCGACCTGCCGCCGGCCATCTCGCCCTGGCGGCGGCGGTTCGAACTGGCCCGGCTGACCGCCGAAAACGCGCCCATGGTCGGACGCTCGCTGGACGCCACCGCCGCGCTGGAACTGGCCGACGCGCTGGGCCGCTTCCTCGACGGCGTCGACATCGACGAGGCCTGGCCGCTGAAGCCGCCCGCCGACTGGGTCGCCGCCGAGATGGCGCGCCACTGGCAGGTCTCGGCCGACTTCCTCGACCTGGCGGTGACCGCCTGGCCGCTCCGCCTGGCCGAGCTCGGCCTGGTCGACGTGACCGCGCGCCGCGTCGCCCTGACCCGCGCCCTGGCCGAGACCTGGACCATCAATCCACCGACCGGGGTGCTGGTCGCCGCCGGCTCGACCGGCTCGACCCCCGCCACCGCCGCCCTGCTCTCGGCGGTGGCCAGCGCGCCGCAAGGCCTGGTCGTCCTGCCCGGCCTGGATCAGGACCTGGCCGAGCTGGCCTGGGCCGAGGTCGGCGACCAGCATCCGCAGGGCGCCATGAAGCGCCTGTTGGCGCAGGCGGGCGTCGAACGCGGAGGCGTGCGGCCCTGGTCGCCGGCGCGGCCGGGCGATGCGCGCGGGCGCTGGCGGCGAAGGATCATCAACGAGGCGCTGCGCCCGGTCGAGGCCACCGCCGACTGGCTGGACCAGATCGCGACGCTGAAGGCCGAGGGCCGCGGCGACGGCGTCGACCCCATCGCCGAGGGCCTGGCCGGCCTCTCGCTGATCACGGCCCGCAACGAGGAAGAGGCCGCCCAGATCGCCGCTCTCGCCTTGCGCGAAGTGTTGGAGACGCCCGGCCGCAGCGCCGCCCTGGTGACCCCGGACGCCGGCCTGGCGCGGCGGGTCTCGGCGCGGCTGGCGCGCTGGGGCGTCGAGGTGGACTCCTCCGCCGGCGCGGCGTTGGCCGGCTTCCCGGTCGGCCAGCTGACCGCCCTGATGGCGCGGCAGGCGGCCGATCCGGTCGATCCGGTCGGGCTGCTGGCCATACTGAAACATCCCCTGGTCCGCCTGGGCGGAGGCGCCGAGGCGCTGGAGCGCTGGGCCCTGCGCGGGGCGCGACCGCGCGACTGGGCCGACATCGCGGCGCGGCTGGAAGAGGCGGCCGGTCGACACCGGATCGGCATCGACGACGCCGCCCGGCTCGCGGGCCTGTTGCGCGACGCCGCGGAGGCCGCCGCCATGCCCTATACCGGCGAGACCGCGACCCCGGCCGAGGCGGCCCGCGCCCTGGCGCAAGCCATGGAGGCCTTGGCGACCGGCCCGGGCTTCGCCGATCCCGGCGCGCTCTGGGCCGGGCCGGCGGGCGAATGCGCCGGCGACCTGATCGCCGCCCTGATCGGCGAGAGCGCCGGCCTGCCGGAGGTGACGCCGCGCCAGTTCGCCGACCTGGTCGAGGCGCTGCTGGCGGCCGAAACCGTGCGCGCTGGCGGCGCGGTGCACCCGCGCCTGCGCATATTGGGCGTTCTGGAAGCCCGGCTGATTCACGCCGACCGGCTGATCCTGGGCGGACTCGAGGAAGGTGTCTGGCCCCAGGCCGCGCCGGTCGACCCCTTCCTGTCGCGGCCCATGCGCGAGGCGCTGGGCCTGTCCTCGCCCGAGCGCCGCATCGGCCTTTCCGCCCACGATTTCGCACAGGCGGCCACGGCCAGCGAGGTCATCCTGCTGACCACCTCGCGGCGCTCAGGCGCGCCGGCGACGCCGTCGCGCTGGCTCTGGCGCCTGCAGACCCTGGCCCGAGGCGCGCGCGTCGAGACCCCCGGCCGTCCCGACCTGGTCGCCTGGGCCCGCGCCCTCGATGAACCTGGCCGGCCATCGCCGGCGCCGAGGCCGAAACCAGCCCCGCCGGTCGCGGCCCGGCCGCGCAGGATGGCCGTCACCACGGTGGAGCGCTGGCTGCGCGACCCCTATGCGGTCTATGCCCGCTACATCCTCGACCTCTATCCCCTGGAGCGGCCGGCCGAGCCGGTCGAGGCGCGCGCCCGCGGTTCGGCGGTGCACAAGGCGTTCGAGCGATTCGCGGTGGAACAGGCCGGCGAGCTGGACGACGGGGCCGAGGCGCTGTTCGCCGACATGCTGGTCGACGAGCTTGGCCGCGCCGGCATGCTGCGGCCGAGACTGGCGCGCGAAAGGGCGCTGGCCACGCGCGCGGCCCCCTGGGTGATCGAGTTCGAGCGCCGGCGGCGCGAGGGCGCGCGCCTGCTGATCGAGCAGAGCGGCGCCTTCCCGCTGCCGACGGCGGGCGGCGACTTCACCCTGACCGCGCGCGCCGACCGGATCGAATGGCGGGCCGACCGCGCCGATGTGCTCGACTTCAAGACCGGCATGCCGCCCACCCGCAAACAGGTGGAGAGCGGGTTGTCGCCGCAGCTGACCCTGACCGCGGCGCTGTTGCAGTTGGGCGGCTTCGCCGAGCTCGGCCCGATCCGACCGGGCGAACTGGTCTATGTGCGCATCCTCGGCGCGCGCGAGGGCGGCCGCGAAGAGGTGCGCGCGGAGGCGGGCGAGAGCCTGGACATGGCCATGACCGCGCTGGATGGCCTTCGCCGGCGCATCGACCTCTTCGACAATCCGGCCACGCCGTACGTCTCCTGGGCCGCGCCGCAGTTCATCAGCCAGTTCGTCGGCGACTACGACCATCTGGCGCGGCTGTGGGAATGGCATGTGATCGGCGACGAGGAGATCGCATGAACCCCGCCCTCCAGACTCAGATCGCCGCCTCGAACCCCGCGACCTCGGTCTTCGTCACCGCCAATGCCGGCTCCGGCAAGACCCGCACGCTGGTCAACCGGGTCGCGCGCCTCTTGCTGCGCGGCACGCCGCCGGAGGCCATCCTCTGCGTCACCTACACCAAGGCGGCGGCGGCCGAGATGCAGAACCGGCTGTTCGAACTGCTGGGCGATTGGGCGGTGGCGGAAGACCCGAAGCTCGCCAAGGACCTCGTCGACCTCGACGAGAGCCCGGACAACCTGCCCCGCGCCCGACGATTGTTCGCCCGCGCGCTGGAGACGCCCGGGGGCCTGAAGATCCAGACTATCCACGCCTTCTGCGAAAAGCTGCTCAGACGGTTCCCGCTGGAGGCCGGGGTCTCGCCCAGCTTCCAGGTGCTGGAGGACGCCGCCCAGGCCGAGGTTTCGGCCTATGCCCGCGACGCGGTCGCCGAGGCCGCCATCGAGGCGCCCGACGGGCCGATCGGCCGCGCCTATGCCCATTTCGCCGTCGAGCTGGACTGGCAGCGTTTCAACACCATGTTCGCCGATTTCGCGGCGCGGCGCGCGGCCATCCTGGCCTATGTGACCGCCAACGAGGATGCGGACGGCTACGCCGGCGACATCTGGTTCCGCTGCGGCTTCGAGGTCCGCACCGCGCCGGAGACGATCGAGGCCGAGGCGGTCGCCAGCGTCGACTGGGCCGCCTGGCGCGACGCCGCCCAGGCGCTGTCCGGCGGCGGCGCGAACGACAAGGCGCTCGGCGCGGCCATGGCCTGCGTGACCTCGGATCATCTTTTCGCCCGAGTCTGGGCCTGCTTCTCCACCGAGACCGGCCAACCCCGCGCCAAGCTCAGCGCCAATGGCCTCGATGCGCGGGTTCGCGCCTGGCTGGCCGCCGAACAGACCCGGCTGGGCGCGGCCTACGAGCGGGCCAAGGCGGCGCGGATCGCCCGCGACACCGAGTACGCCATCACGCTCGCCCTCACCTACGCCCAGCTCTACGAGGGCCAGAAGGCGGCGATCGGCGCGCTCGATTTCGGCGACCTGATCGCGCGCACCTGGGACCTGCTCAAGGCCCGCGCCGACGCCGCCTGGGTGCTCTACAAGCTCGACGGCGGCATCGACCACATCCTGCTGGACGAGGCGCAGGACACCGCGCCGGACCAGTGGGACATCCTGCACGCCCTGACCGACGAGTTCTTCGCCGGGGCGGGGCGGGTTCGCCCTGACGAGCGAACGGACCGCACGGTCTTCGCGGTCGGCGACCGCAAACAGTCGATCTATTCCTTCCAGGGCGCCCAGCCGAAGCAGTTCGTCGTAGAAGCCCTTGCCTATCGCGACCAGATCGAGGGCTCGGGCGGCGACTTCCTCAGGGCGTCGCTGGAGGATAGCTGGCGCTCGACGCCCGAGGTGTTGAGCTTCGTCGACGCGGTGTTCGCCGATCCCGAGGCGGCGGCCGGTCTGATCCGCGAGCCGGGCGACGGACCGCTGCTGCACCGGCCGCTGCGCGAGGCGGGCTTCGGCGCGGTCGAGTTCTGGCCGCTGGAGATCAGCGAGCCGGAGGAGGAGACCGATCCCTGGGCGCCGGTGGACTCGGAGCCGAAAGAGAGCGGCGGCAAGAAGCTCGCCCGGCGGATCGCCAGATCGATCAAGGCCATGATCGAGACGAAGACGGCGGTGTTCGACAAGACCGCCAGGGCGCGGCGCCCAGCCACGGCGGGCGATTTCCTGATCCTGGTGCGGCGGCGAAACGCCCTGTTCCACGAAATCATCCGGGCGCTGAAACGCGAGGGCGTCGCCTCGGGCGGGGCCGACCGGCTGCTGCTCTCCGAGCACATCGTCTTCCAGGATCTGGTGGCGCTGGGCCGGTTCGCGCGCTTTCCGGACGACGACCTGACCCTGGCGGCCCTGTTGCGCAGCCCGTTCTGCGACCTGAACGAGGACAGTCTGTTCGCGCTCGCCCATGGCCGCGGCGGCGCGTCGCTGTGGGCGAGGCTGAAGGCCCGCGCCCCTGAGCGCCCCGAATGGGCGGCGGCGCGCGACTTCCTGCGCTGGGCCAGGGCCGAGGCGGCGACGCGACCGCCCTTTGACCTCTACAGCCGCATCTTGAGCCGCCTCGATGCCGGCGGACGCTCCATGCGCATGCGTCTGCTCACCCGCTTCGGGCGCGAGGCGGAGGACGCCATCGAGGCCTTCCTCGGCGAGGCGCTCGGCCTGGAAAAACGCCATGTGCACGACCTCGAGCGGTTCCTGGACGAGATGGTCAGGACCGACCTCGAGGTGAAGCGCGAAGCCGAGGACCTGGGCGGCGAGGTGCGGGTGATGACCGTGCACGGCGCCAAGGGGCTGGAGGCGCCGATCGTCATCCTGCCCGACACCACCACCCGCGCCCGCGCCCAGGGCGGGCCGCTGCTGGAGAGCGCGGGCGGCGGATTCCTCTGGGCCCCGCGCAAGGTGGACGACTGCCCGGCCTCGGCCGAGGCCCGCGCCGCGCG
>DASYAQ010000145.1:0-2547 GCA_036501225.1 Caulobacteraceae bacterium
CTGGTTTACCGGCCGCGCGACCGCGATTGGCCGCCCTTGCGCGCCCTGAGCGAGCTGTTGTTCGCCGAGGCCGCCGCCGAGGTCCGCGGTTGCGAGTTGGCCACCGTCGTCTAGAGCCGCCGCGGCGGTTTACATCTTCACCGACCGCCGTTATTAGCCGCCGCATGTCGCGGCAATGCCAAGCTCGTCCGATCAACGCCAACGCCCGTTCGGGCGGTGGGCGCGGGCGCGCGCGGGGTCGTTCGACTTAAACGACTGCTGAAAGCCGCCCCCGCCGAATGAGGTCGGGGGCGCAAAGGTCGCCAGGTCCCGTCCTCCTGCCCAAGGAGACGAGACGATGACCGAGCCCCTGCTTCCCCCCACGCCCGTGCTACACGGCGCGCGGCTGACCTTGCGTCCGGTCCGCCTTGACGACGGCCCGGCCATGCAGAAGCGGTTTGCGCAGTGGGAGGTGGTTCGCTACCTGAACGCCAGGACGCCATGGCCCTATCCAGCCGATGGCGGCCAGGCGCATGCACGCCGCTGCGTCGATGAAGGCGGGGCGCGCAAGAACTTCACCTGGGCGATCACCCTGAAAAGCGGCGAGGACGAGCTGATCGGGTTGATCTCGGTTCGGCCGGACGACGGAGTCAGCCGCGAACAACGCGGCTTCTGGATCGACCCCGAGTTCTGGGGCCAGGGGCTGATGACCGAGGCGGCGGAACTGGTCACCGAGTACGTCTTCGTCGAACTCGGCTGGCCGCGCCTCTGGCTCGACAACGCCGAGGCCAACACCGGCTCGCATCGGATCAAGGAAAAACAGGGCGCCCGCATCGTCGAGCGCATTCCCGACGCCCCCTGGGTGTCGGGGCCGGGCGTCAAGGTGGTCTGGCTCTTGACCCGCGAGGACTGGCTGGCGCGACGCAGCCGGGGCGCGATCCGGCGCATGCCGCCGACTCCGGTGCTGCACACCGCGCGGCTGACCTTGCGGCCGTGCCGGCTCGAGGACACGTCGGTGATTCAGCGCCGCTTCCCGCAATGGGAGATCATCCGATACCTGAGCGACGGCGTTCCCTGGCCCTATCCCGACGATGGCGCGGCGACCAACATGGTCGAGACGCTGGAGGAGATGGCGGCGGGCAAGAAGATGATCTGGGCCATCACCTTGAAGGGCGCTGACGACGAGTTGATCGGCCGCATCGATCTCTGGCCCGACGACGGGGTCAGCCGCACGCAGCGCGGTTTCTGGCTCGATCCCGAATTCTGGGGCAAGGGCCTGATGACCGAGGCGGCGGAGCGGGTGACGGAGTACGCCTTCACCGCGCTCGGCTGGCGGCACTTATGGCTGCGCAACGGCGAGGTGAACCGAGCCTCATACAGGGTCAAGGAGAAGCAGGGCGCCCGTGTCGTCGATCGCGTGCCGGCGAAATTCGTGTCGGGCGAGATGATGAGCGTGGTCTGGTATCTGGAGGCCGACGACTGGCTGGCGCATCGGGAGGGACGGTCATGAGCGCATTGCCCGGGGTTCGCCGGCCGGACAAGCTGATGGATGACACGCAGGCGCACGCACTCCTGGCGCGCGGTTTCGCCGGTCGGCTGGGAACGGCCGACGCCGCCGGCCAGCCCTATGTCATCCCGCTGCTCTATATCTGGGAAGGGACCGAGATCTGGGTCCACAACACCGCCGCCCGCGGGCATCTGCGCGCCAATGTCGAGGCCAACGACCGGGTCTGTTTCGAGGTCGACGAGGCCGGGCCGGTGTTCGCCTACGGCCGCTTCGAGTGCGACACGGCGGTGGCCTATGAGAGCGTCGTGGTCTTCGGCCGCATCCGCATCGTCGCCGACCGGCAAGCCAAACAGGGCTTCTGCGAGGCGCTGATGGCCAAGTATGGCCCGGCCGATACGGACCGGCCGGCCGGCTTCTTCCCGCGCCTGGCTCAGATCACCGTCTATGCGATCAGCGTCGAGCGGATCACCGGCAAGCGCACGCCGCTGCCGGCGCTCGGCGAACAGTGGCCCGCGCTCGATCGCTCCGGCACGCCCGACGCCCGCCCATGAACCCTCTCCCCGCTGGCGGGCGATGGTTCAAGAAAATTGAGAAAATCAACTTTTCGTCCTTGATATATTGAATATCCTGATCTAGGTTTTGATAAACCGTAGGAGCAGCCCATGGCTTCGGAAACCTCGACAGCGCGCGACTGGCAGGAACTGACCCGGCTGACCGGCGGCTCGGCCCTGGTGGTCGAGCGCGTGCGGCTGGTGGGCAAGGACATCGCCATCGAGGGCGCGTTCGAGCTGCCCGAACTGGCGCGGCTGGCGGCCGAGGATCAGGTCTTCGTCGCCGCCTTCGTGCGCAGCCACGGCTCGATCAAGGAGATGGAGCAGGTGTTCGGGGTCAGCTACCCGACCATCAAGGCCAGGCTCAACCGCATCGCCGCCAGCCTGGCCTTCGTCGAGACCGATCCGGCCCCGCCGAACCGCGACGTGCTCGACCGGCTCAAGAGCGGCGAGATCGACGTGCAGGCCGCCATCCGCGAACTCGAGCAGGGCCGATGATCCCGCTCATCG
>DASYAQ010000146.1:0-16838 GCA_036501225.1 Caulobacteraceae bacterium
CAGCTCCGCATAGCGGGGCATGAGCTCGTCCTTCAGGTGCATGGCCCCGCGATCGAGCGTGATCGACTCCATGCCCCGGTGGGCGGCCAGAAGGATGGCGCCGCCGGGGGTCTCATAGACGCCGCGCGACTTCATCCCGACATAGCGGTTCTCCACCAGATCGAGGCGGCCGACGCCATTGTCGTGGCCGAGCTGGTTCAGCCGGGTCAGCAGGGCGGCGGGCGAGAGCTTGACCCCGTCGATGGCGACCGGGTCGCCCTTTGCGAAATCCATGGTGAAGATCGCGGGCTTGTCCGGCGCATCCTCTGGCGAGATCGTGCGCATGTGCACGAATTCCGGCGCCTCGACCGCGGGGTCCTCCAGCACCTTTCCCTCGGATGAGGAGTGCAGCAGATTGGCGTCGACGCTGAACGGCGCCTCGCCGCGCTTGTCCTTGGAGATCGGGATCTGGTGCTGCTCGGCAAAGTCCAGCAGCGCCTCGCGGCTGGGGAAGCTCCATTCGCGCCAGGGGGCGATCACGCGAATGTCCGGTTCCAGCGCGTAATAGGCCACCTCGTAGCGGACCTGATCGTTGCCCTTGCCGGTCGAGCCGTGGGAGACCGCGTCGGCCCCGACCTTGCGGGCGATCTCGATCTGGGTCTTGGCGATGAGCGGCCGCGCGATCGAGGTGCCCAGCAGGTACTGGCCCTCATAGACCGTATTGGCGCGGAACATGGGAAAGACGTAGTCGCGGACGAATTCCTCGCGCAGGTCCTCGATGAAGATGTTCTCGGGCTTGACGCCGAGCGACAGAGCCTTGTCCCGCGCCGGCCCCAGTTCCTCGCCCTGCCCGAGGTCGGCGGTGAAGGTCACCACCTCGCAGCCATAGGTCTGCTGCAGCCACTTGACGATGGTCGACGAATCCAGCCCGCCGGAATAGGCGAGCACGACTTTCTTTACGGGCGTGTCCATGGCGTCCCCATACGGCGCGAGGCCCAGGGGGTTCAAGCCTGGTGGTTGGAGAGCGGCGAATAGATTCGGCTGCCTGTGGCGACCGCGCCCACGCGCCGAAAAAAATCGTCGGCCGCTAACCCCGTTCGCCGGCCCGCTGCGTAGTCGGTCATGTGAAAGCTCAGGGAGGCCCAAGTGACGGCGGCAGCTAGCATGACAAGATCCCTTCGACGTCGGACGGTTTTGGCCACCGCGATCGCGGCGATCTGCCTCGCCGGCGTGGCCTGCGCCCACGCCGATCCGGTGGATTTGACGGTGGTGGACCGCGCGACGGGCCAGCCGCTGCGGGTCTGGCGCCATGACGGGCGGCTGTTCGTCGCGGGCCGGCCAGGCGCGCGCTATAGTCTGCGTGTCTCCAATCACACCGAAGGCCGGGTGCTGGTGGTGATGTCCGTCGACGGCGTCAACATCCTGTCCGGCGAGACCGCCGGTTACGACCAGCGCGGCTATATATTCGGCCCGCACCAGTCCTACGACGTCACCGGCTGGCGCAAGTCCGACACCGAGGTCGCCGCCTTCAACTTCGCCCGGCTGCCGCAATCCTACGCCGCCCGCACCGGCCGGCCCGCCGACGTCGGGGTCATCGGCATGGCGGTCTTCAACGAAAAGGCCCCGGTCGAGGAGCCGACCGATGAGCCGGACCAGGCCGGCAATGACGCCGACGCCGCGCGGCGTTTTGAGGCCCCGCCGGTTCCCGCGCCGAGCCCTGAAGGCTTTGCGGCGCCGATGGCCGCGCCGCCTCCGCCGCCGTCAGCCAGGTCGGAATCGTTTGGGTCGTCCTCCGTCATCGTCACCGCCGAGCGGCGCGAGGACAAGCTGGGCACGGCGCATGGCGCGCGCGAACGGTCTGTGATCACCGAGGTCGAGTTCGAGCGGGCGACGGACTATCCGCAATTCGTCAGCCAGATCGAGTACGACAGCTATGACAACCTGGTCGCCAGCGGCGTGATCCAGCCGGCCTGGAAAAGCCAACACCGCCCTCGTCCCTTCCCGTCGCATCCCTATGGGGAAGGCTTTGTCCCCGACCCGCCGGGCGGCGGCTGAGGCTTTGCGCGTGCAGCCGTGCGGGGGCTAGACTTGGCCTTGATGAAGCCGGAACCAGCGGACGACGTCGATCTGCTGCGCGCCCACGGCGCCGGCGATCCGCACGCCTTCTCACGTCTATACGACCGCTATGACCGCTCGTCCTTTCAGTTTATCCGCAGGCTCCTGGGCCCCGCCCACGCCGACGCCGCCGAGGACCTGCACCAGGTGACCTGGGTATCGGTCTCGAAAAGCGCCGCCACCTTCGACCCGGGCCAGGCGAGCTTCCCGGCCTGGCTGTTCACCATCGCCCGCCGCAAGGTCTGGGATCATTTTCGCCGACAAAAGGTTGCTGTTCTATCGTCGGTCCGTGAGGACGCCGCGATGACGGTCGCCGACCCGGGCCCGACGCCCTTGGATGCGGTCCAGTCGCGTGAGGTGGCGCTAAGGCTCGTCGCCGCCGTCGAGGCCCTGCCGCTTGAGCAACGCGGCGCCTTCATCATGTTCGCCGACGGTGGTCTCTCGCTCGGTGAGATCGCCGAGGCCACCGGTGTCGCCGTCGAGACCGCCAAGAGCCGGCTGCGTTATGCTCGCGCCAGGTTGCGGCAAGCCCTGGCCGGAGAAAGGCGGGATCATGTCTGATCACGACGCCGCGTCCGATCCGATCGACAAGGCCTATGTCGAGGCCGAAGCGTTGCTGAGCGACGAAGCCGTCCGCGTGGCGAGGCGTGAGCGCGTGCTCGGCGCCGTCGCCCGCGAGGCCGAGGCGGCGGCGGCCGAGTCCCTGCCCCTCACGCCGCGCCCCGTCTGGCGGCGCGGCCGCTGGCTGGCTGCGGCCGGCGTCGCTGGGCTGGGCCTGATCCTCGCCACCCAGATCTATCCGGACTGGCGAGGGCCGCGCACGGCGCAGGTCGGCCCGGCTGCGCCAACGCCCGCCGCCTCGAGCCTCGCCGCCGTTAGGGCCTTGCCACCGCCGCCGGCCGCCGCGCCTCCGCCCCCGCCGATCGCCGTCGTCCCGCGAGCCTCGCCGCCCGTTCTGGTTCAGACCGTTCCGCCCCAGTCTGTCCCGCCGCCCGCGCCGCCACCGCCGGCTGAACCTACCGCGACAGCGCCCGCGCCCGAGGCTTTCCCCGCTGCGCCGGCCCCGCCGCCGCCACAGGAATCCGTCATCGTCACCGCCGAACGGCGTTCGAGCCGCGAAGCGCGGGCGGATCAAGATGCGTCACGCGCGGCGGATGCCGCCGCCCCTCCGACGGCCGCGTCCAGATTTGCCGCGGCTCCGTCCGATCAGGCCGCGAAACTGCGCGCCGCCGCCGCCGCCGGCCGGACCACCGAGGTGGAAGCCCTGCTGGCCCAGGGCGTCCCCGTCGACGCCGCGGACGGCGAGGGCGACACGGCCCTGATGGACAGCATCCAGGCCGGCCACCCCGCCACCGCCGCACGCCTGCGCCGCCATGGCGCCAGCCTGGACCGCAAGAATGACGCGGGCGAATCCGCGCGGGACATGGCGACGGCGAAAGGGGACGCGGCGCTCGACCAGGCCCTCGGCCTCAGCCCGTAGCTAGACGGTCACCTGGGCGCCCAGCTCGACGACTCGGCCGGGCGGGATCTTGAAGAAGTCGGTCGGGTTGGCGGCGTTCTTCATCAGGAAAATGAACAGCCTGTCCTGCCAAAGCGGCATGCTCGGCTGCGCCGCCGGCACCAGCGAGCGGCGGCCAAGAAAGAAGCTGGTCGCCATGATGTCGAATTTCAGCCCCTGCTTGCGGCAGAGCTGCAGCGCCTTGGGCAGGTTCGGCGTCTCCATGAAGCCGTAGCGGATGATCACCTTCTTGAAATCTTCGTTGACCGGTTCGATGGCGATGCGGTCGGCCTCGCTCACCCGTGGGGTCTCGGTGGTCATCACGGTCAGGATGACGTTGTGGGCGTGCAGGACCTTGTTGTGCTTGAGGTTATGCATCAGCGCCACCGGCGCCATGTCGGCGTCTCCGGTCAGGTAGATGGCGGTGCCTGGCGCGCGATAGGGCGGCCGGGCGCGCAGCATGTCGACCAGTTCGACCAGGGGCAGGCTGTCGCGGCGGGTCTTTTCGGTCAGCACCTGGGCGCCGCGGGTCCAGGTCCACATGATCACCACCAGCGCCGCGCCCATGACCAGCGGCAGCCAGGCGCCGTCGCGGATCTTCAAGAGGTTGGACGAGGTGAAGACCAGGTCGACCAGGCCGATGGGGCCGAGCAGCAGCGCCGCCTGCCAGCGCCGCCACTTCCACATCCGGCGTACGACCACATAGGCGAGCAGGGTATCGATCAGCATGGCGCCGGTCACCGCCAGTCCGTAGGCCGAGGCCAGGTGGCTGGAGGTCTGGAAGATCAGCAGCAGCAGGAGCACGCCGATCATCAGGAACAGGTTCACCGACGGCGCGAAGATCTGCCCGGTCTGGGTCTCCGAGGTGCGACGGATGTCCATGCGTGGAAAGAGATTCAGCTGCACGGCCTGGCCGGTCATGGAAAAGGCGCCGGAGATCAGGGCCTGGCTGGCGATGACCGTGGCGGCGGTGGCCAGCACCAGGATCGGCCAGTAGGCGACGGCCGGAGCCAGGGCCCAGAACGGATTGTGCCGGGCCCAGGGATGGTCGAGCACCAGCGCGCCCTGGCCGAGATAGTTCAGCGCTAGACAGGGGAAGACCAGGCCGATCCAGGCGCGCCGGATGGCGGTTTTGCCGAAATGGCCCATGTCGGTGTAGAGCGCCTCGGCCCCGGTCACCGCCAGGAAGACGCTGCCCAGGATGACGAAACCCAGAAAGCCGTTGTCGAACAGGAACCTGGCGCCATACCAGGGGCTGAGCGCGCGCAGGATGGTCAGGTTTTCGGACAGCCGCCAGATGCCCAGCCCGGCCAGGGTCAGGAACCAGATCGCGATGATCGGCCCGAAAAAGGCGGCGACCCGCGTCGTGCCTCTGGCCTGGACCATGAACAGCGCCACCAAAATGCCGGCCGCGATCGGCAGGGCGTAAGGCGCCAGATGCCGGCCGATCTCCGGCGCGGCGCGCACGCCCTCGACGGCCGAGAGCACCGAGACCGCCGGCGTGATCAGGCCGTCGCCGAAAAACAGCGCCGCGCCGATCATGCCAAGCACGAAGATCGAGCCCGTGCGGCGCCCGACGGCGCGCTGGGCCAGCGCCATCAGCGCCAGGGTGCCGCCCTCGCCCTTGTTGTCGGCGCGCAGTAGCACCACGACGTATTTTATGGTGACGATGAGAACCAGCGTCCAGATGATCAGCGAGACGACGCCGAAGACCGATTCCGGTCCATCGGCGCCATGGCGGGCATGGGCAAGGGCCTCGCGCATGGCGTAGAGCGGACTGGTCCCGATGTCGCCGAACACCACGCCAACCGAGCCGATCGCCAGGGCGAGGCCGCCCTGGCCCCACGTGGTCCGCGCGCGGCCGTCCGCCGCGCGCAGATCGACGCTGGCGAGGGTCGGCACTTCGGTGGGGGGAGACGAGGCCGCTATCGGCGCTTCGCCCGTCATGCATGACCTCCGGGGTCGGCCGGGCTCCTAAGCGACCGGCCCCATCTTTTCAGAGCCGGCGCGATACTCCCTTTTGCAGCCATCTTCAATTGCGCCAGGGTCGCATCCTGTTCTGGCGGCGTCGGCGAAACGCGCCTGCGCTATTTTTGCGCCAGGAAGCTATCGATGTGCTGGGCCCAGAAGGCGCACTCGGCGGCGAAGCTGGGCTGGGCGTCCGCGGGGCTGAGCATGGTGATCGCGCGCGTCGCGACATCGGCGCTGAGCGCGCTGAGCAGCGTGCCGTCGCGGCGGACCCGGTAGGCGGTGACCGCGTTGGGGGTCAGCAGCGTCAAGAGGATCTCCCCGTTCGGGCCCGGGCCGACATCGACGAAGTGGTGGCCAGCGCTGTTGTCGGCTTCCGCCTCGCGACCGGTCCAGATCTGGCCGGTCGCCGTCAGGCCCAGGCTGTTGGCGAAGCGCGGCGCGACCTTGCCGCCATGGCCCTTGGTGGCGGCCAGCGTCATCAGCTTTGCGGTCAGGTCGGGCGTCAGCGGCGTCTGCCCCCAGGCGCCAAGCGGCGCGAGCAGGGCGACGGTTAGGGCGGCGCCAGAGACGATGCGGCTCAGATTGCGGTTCATTCGGAAGGCCCCCTTATGCGGCTTTAGCATGCCGCGTTGTCCTGGCGCGTGCCCCGTGACTCAAAGCGCCGGCTTGGCTGGCGGCGCGGCGCAGCGCGATTGCGCCAGCCAGAACCGCCGCGATGAGTAGTCGATGGTCAGCCGTGTTCCGCGCAACAGATCCAGCCCCATATTCATCGCCGGGACCTTGGCCAGACCGGCGCCGTCCAGATAGGGCAGGTCCACCACCCTGGCCACCGCATCGGTGCGGGTGATGCCGGCGAAGCGGACGGTGCCGATGGTTCCGACCCGGGAGGCGACGGGCGTCATCGTCGCGCCGCGGGTCGGTTCGGTGTCGCGGAAGCCGGACGACAGCGGATCGGCCCCGGCGGCGAGCGCGAATTTCAGGTTGATGGCCGTGGCGCGGGCGCCGGTATCGAGCACGGCCACGCCGGGCGCGCCGTTCACCGTCACCGGCAGGGTGAGCTGCTTTCCATCGCGAATCGAGCCGGCTCGAACCAGGGTCGCGCCGGCGCCGGCGATGTCGGCGGGCGCGCCGCGGATCGGCAGCACGGCGACCGTATCGCAGCCGAAATCGACCACCACCAGCTGGCCCAGCATCAGGTCGACGCCGGCGACGCCGGCGAGTTTCACGCCGTCGACGCGGTCAGGAACGGTGTCGGCGTCGATATTGCGGATGGCGTGGCCATCGACCGCCAGGGTCGATACGCGCGCGGCGACCATCGGCTGGGCGCCGGTCGCGCCGCTGAGCACGCCGCCGCGGCCCTTGGGCAGGTCGAGCAGCTTGGCGAACCAGGCATAGACCGCGCTCTCGTCGGCGCCGGTGTCGAGGATGAAATCGAACGGGCCCTTGCCGTTGACCACGGCCGGAACCACCACGTGTCCGGTGGAATCCCAGCGGAGCGGAACCTCCGCGCGTGCGCCGCCGGCCAGGAGGGCGATCCCCATAAGGGCCGCCAAGGGCCGCCAGCGCATCGGAAACTCCCGGGTTGAAGACAGTGCGCAGAGGATAACATCCATTCGTCGCGCCCGGCCAGCATCCCTGGTCGCCGACTTGAATGTCGGCCGTCGCCGCGCCACTGTCCCGCTTCGCCGTTCGCCGCCAGGGGCTAAACATCGCATGACCCGCCGCCTCTGCCTGGTGACCGGGGCCTCGGCGGGGATCGGCCAGGCCTTCGCCCGCATCTTCGCCAGCCACGGCTATGACCTCGCCCTGACCGCGCGGCGCGGCGAGCGGCTGGAGCAGTTGGCCGAGGAGATCCGCCTGCGCTACGGCGTCGAGACCCTGGCCGTCCCGGCCGACCTGGCCGATCCGGGCGCCGGTGCGCATCTCATCGAGACCCTGACCGCCAACGGCCGGGTGGTCGACGCCCTGGTCAACAACGCCGGCTATGGCCTGCGCGGCGCCTATGCGGCGACCGCCTGGGAGGAGGAGCGCGCCTTTCTGCAGGTGCTGCTGATCGCGGTCTGCGAGCTGACCCACCGGCTGCTGCCCGGCATGATCGAGCGGCGGTTCGGCCGCATCGTCAATGTGGCCTCCCTGTCCGGCCTGGTTCCCGGCGCCCCCGGCCGCACCCTCTACGGCGCCACCAAGTCCTTTCTGGTGAAGTTCTCCGAGAGCCTGCACCTGGAGACGCGCGACCAGGGCGTGCACGTCAGCGCGCTCTGCCCCGGCCTCACCTATTCGG
The DNA here is from genome assembly GCA_036501225.1 of Caulobacteraceae bacterium. GTDB lineage: Bacteria > Pseudomonadota > Alphaproteobacteria > Caulobacterales > Caulobacteraceae > Poindextera. The sequence continues at coordinate 7,845 of DASYAQ010000146.1, forward strand.
AATTCCACGACGCCAACCAGACGCGCGAGAGCCTGGAGCGGCTGACGCCCGAGTGGCTGTGGCTGGGCGCCGACGAGGTGGCGGCGGCCGGCTACGAGGCCGTGGAGGCCAACCGCATCATCTGCGTGCCGGGGGCGCCGAACAAGGCGATCGCCGTCCTGGCCAAGCTGGCTCCGGAGGACTGGGCCTTGGCGCTGATGGGCCGCGAGCAAAGGCGGATCGGGCGCCTCTAGGCCTTAGTGGCGAAAGACCCGCACGCCGGTGAAGGCCATGGCGATCCCGGCCTGGTCGGCGGCGGCGATCACCTCGGCGTCGCGGATCGAGCCGCCGGGCTGGATGACGCTGGTCGCCCCCGCCTCCACCGCCTGCAGCAGGCCGTCGGCGAAGGGGAAGAAGGCGTCCGACGCGCAGGCCGAGCCCAGCGCCAGCGATTGCGCCAGGCCGGCCGCCTCGGCGGCTTCCAGGGCGCGGATGGCGGCGATGCGGGCGGAATCGCGGCGGTTCATCTGGCCGGCGCCGATGCCGGCGGTCTGGCCGTCCTTGGCATAGATCACCGCATTCGACTTGACGTGCTTGGCGACGGTGAAGGCGAACAGCATGTCCTCGACCTGTTGCGGGGTGGGCTTGACCTTGGTCACCACGTTCAGGTCGGCGGCGGTGATCCGGGCCGCGTCTCGCGACTGAACCAGAAAACCGCCGGCGACCGAGCGGAAGGTTTCGCCGGCGCTTTGCGGATCGGGCAGGGCGCTGGTCAGCAGCAGGCGCAGGTCCTTGCGCCGGGCGAAGACCGCGATGGCGTCCTCGTCTGCCTCGGGCGCCACCACCACCTCGGTGAAGATCTTGACCATCTCGCGGGCGGCCGCCCGATCCAGCCGGCGATTGACCGCGACGATGCCGCCGAAGGCCGAGACCGGATCGCATTGCAGGGCCCGCTCATAGGCCTCTTTCAGGTCGCCGCCCAAGGCCACGCCGCAGGGATTGGCGTGCTTGATGATGGCGACCGCCGCCTTGTCGTTGCCGCCGAACTCCGCGATCAGCTCGATGGCCGCGTCGGTGTCGCCGATATTGTTGTAGCTGAGTTCCTTGCCCTGCAGCTGGCGCGCGGTCGCGACGCCGGCGCGCGGATGCGGAAAGGCGTAGAACGCCGCCGCCTGATGCGGGTTCTCGCCATAGCGCATGGTCTGCACCAGCTTGCCGGCGACGGATTTCCGCTGCGGCCAGCCCTCGCCGACCTGGCCGGCGAACCAGGTCGAAATGGCGGTGTCATAGGCCGCGGTCCGGGCGTAAGCGCGGGCGGCCAGGGCCTTGCGCAAGCCCAGCGTGGTCGCGCCGTCGGCCTTGAGGGCGCTGAGCACCTCGGCCACGTCCTCGGGACTGGTGCAGACCGCGACATAGGCGTGGTTCTTCGCCGCCGAGCGGATCATGGCCGGGCCGCCGATGTCGATATTCTCCACACAGGTGGCGAAGTCGCCGCCGCCGGCCACCGCGTCCTCGAACGGATAGAGGCTGACATAGACCAGGTCGATGCCGCCGATGCCGTGCTCGGCCATGGCCCTGGCGTGATCGGGCGCATCGCGCACGCCGAGCAGGCCGCCGTGGACGACGGGGTGCAGGGTCTTGACCCGGCCGTCCATCATCTCGGGATAGCCGGTCAGTTCGGCGATGTCCTTCACCGGCAGCCCGGCCGCGGCGATGGCCGCGCGCGTGCCGCCGGTTGAGACCAGTTCGACGCCTAACCCAGCCAGGTCGCGGGCGATATCGGTCAGGCCGGTCTTGTCGAAGACCGAGAGCAGCGCGCGCTTGACCGGCGCGGAGTCGGCGGCCCTGGGGAAGCGGGGCGCTACGTTAGCCATGGGCTATCTCCTTGAGTTTAAGGGAAAAGCCCAGGCGAGCGGCGGGGTCGAAAATCCAGCGCTTCCCGGTGGTCGCCCACCTTGATTTTCGCCAGTCACGCGGGATCAAGCCGGCGATTATGCTCCCGCGCCCGGCCTGTCAACCGACGCCGCCTTTCCGCGTGCGCCAGGCTTTGCCATAGTCGGCGCCAGCCGCCGCCATTCACCCGAAAGAACCGCTCCAGATGAAAACCCGCATCACCGAAATGCTCGGCATCCAGCATCCGATCGTCCAGGGCGGCATGCACTTTGTCGGCTTCGCGGAGATGGCCTCGGCGGTTTCCAATGCCGGCGGGCTGGGCATCATCACCGGCCTGACCCAGGGCACGCCGGAGAAGCTCACCGCCGAGATCGCCCGCTGTCGGACCATGACCGACAAGCCGTTCGGCGTGAACCTGACCTTCCTGCCCTCGGTCAACCCGCCGGACTATCCGGCCTTCATGCAGGCGATCATCAATAGCGGAGTCAAGATCGTCGAGACCGCCGGCAACAACCCGCAGCGCTTTCTGCCGGCGCTGAAGGCGGCGGGAATCAAGGTGATCCACAAGTGCACCTCGGTGCGCCACGCGCTGAAGGCCGAATCCATCGGCTGCGACGCGGTCAGCGTCGATGGCTTCGAATGCGGCGGCCATCCGGGCGAGGACGACGTGCCGAACTTCATCCTGCTGCCGCGCGCGGCTGAGGAGCTGAGCGTGCCCTTCCTGGCCTCCGGCGGCATGGCCAATGGCCGCTCGCTAGTGGCGGCGCTAGCCATGGGCGCCGATGGCATGAACATGGGCACCCGCTTCATGGCCACGCAGGAAGCGCCCCTGCACGACAACGTCAAACAGGCGCTGGTGAACGCGTCGGAGCTCGACACGCGGCTGATCATGCGTCCCCTGCGCAATACCGAGCGCGTGCTGACCAACGCGGGCGTGGAGCGGCTGCTGGCGAAAGAGCGGGAACTGGGCGCCAAGATCACCTTCGCGGACATCGCGCCGGAGGTCGCCGGCGTCTATCCGAGTGTGATGATCAAGGGCGAGATGGACGCCGGCGGCTGGTCCTGCGGCATGGTCGCCGGGCTGATCCACGACGTCCCGACCGTCGAAGAACTGATCGACCGCACCATGGCCGAGGCCACGCAGATCATCCGCGGCCGCCTGGAGGCGATGCTCGACGCCTAGAGCGGCGCGGCGACCGGCTGACAAGCGGACTCTCCGAATGGCCGATGGGGGTGGTGAGCCGCTGCAAGCCCGGCAATCCGGACTGTCGGCCTTGTGAACTGAAAGCCGCCGTTTTGGGAACCGCACAACCGGCAGCCCGTTAGGCGAGCGCACGATTGCAAGTCGATGCCGACGATCGATCAGGCCCTGTTCGTCCGTCCCTGAGGACGCCTGGGCGGAAGCAGCAATCTTTTGTGGACGTCGACGATGCTATCCAACCGATCAATCAGCCTGGTGATCCTGTGCGTTGTGTCGCTCGCGATGGCGGGGTGCGTCACGATTCCGCGCGCCAGCTTCACGGCCGACGAAGAGGCGGCGGCGGCGCCGCCCGGATTCGGTGTGATCCGGTATGACCAACGCACGCCGGCCTTGGCGGACATGTTGAGGGCCACGCTCAAGCCGGACGCAGAGGGTAACATAAATGCGCTCGCCCTTTCCGGTGGCGGGGCCAACGGCGCCTATGGCGCGGGGCTGCTCAGCGGTTGGACCGCCAGTGGGCGCCGCCCAACGTTCCAGGTGGTGACCGGCATCAGTACGGGCGCACTTACCGCGCCGTTCGCTTTTCTGGGCCCGGACTGGGACCCGGCGCTTCGTCGCGCCTATCTGGGCAAGCAGACGCAGGAGGTGTTGCAATCGCGCGGTCCGGCCGCGCTCCTGACGCCGGGCTTCTATAGTCGCAAACCGCTTGAGGAGCTCGTTCACAGCTATATTACGGACGACATGCTTCGCGCGATCGCCGCTGAGCACGCGAAGGGTCGCCGCCTGCTGGTCGCCACCACCAACCTGGATACGGAACAGCTGGTTGTCTGGGACATGGGCGCCATCGCGTCGCGCGGCGGTCCGGAAGCGAAAAAACTCTTCGAACAGGTGCTTGTCGCGTCGGCGAGCATTCCGGGCCTCTTCGCGCCGAGCATGATCGACGTCCAGTCGGGCGGGCGCACGTTCGCGGAGATGCACGTCGACGGCGAGACCGAAAGCGCCTTCTTCGCGGTCCCGCAGACCCTCTTCCTGGCCAAGCAGCCCGACCCGCCGCCGTACAAGGTGCGTTTGTTCATCATCGTCAACGCCAAGCTCGAGGGCAAGTTCGAGGTCACGCCGGATCGGACACTTGCGGTCGGTTGGCGCGCGGTGGACGCGGTGATCAAGGCCAACATGCGCTCGGTGCTGATCTCGACCTTCCAGTTCTGCCGCCAGTACGGTTGTGAACTGGAGGTCGCCTCGCTGCCGGAAAACGTCGACGACGCCGCATTCAACTTCAAGGGCGATCACTTGCAAAGCCTGTTCGACGCGGGCGTCGCCGGGGGCACGCAAGGAACCGCGTGGTCAGACCAACCCGACCCATAGCGCGCGCCTCGACGGTTGCCGAGGCGAGCCATCGGGCGCTGACCCGGTGTCTCTGTTGGGTCGAGCGCGGCAATGGCGGCTCGGCCTAAATGCGCTTGGCCGGCAGATCGCGGCCGTTCTGGTGGAGCACCAGGCCGGTGACGCGGCCGTCCGCGCCGGTCTCGAAGCTCATCTGGGCGTCGGCGATGCGCCAGAAGACGTCGAAGCGACTTTCCGGATACACCTCGAAACGCCACTGGCCCGTCAGCTGGGCGAACAGGCGATCGTCTTCGCGGGTTACGAAGATGAGGCGCGTGGCGGAGAACCGGTAGCTTCCGACGAGGGACTCCAGCGCCTCGGCGCTCAGGGAAATGGCGACGCGTTCGGACGGCGCGGGTTTCAGCGGTCGGCCACTGAGCAGATGGAACGGGATGTCGTCGTTCCGCTCCGAGGCGGAATTGGTCAGCATCACCACCCCGGCGCGGCGCTCGCGCTCGAACAGCACGAAACACCGGAAGCCGCCGGTCGCGCCGCCGTGCCAGACGATCTCGCCCGCCGCATCGGGGTCGATGCGCCAGCCCAGGGCCTGGATGTAACCCGCATCACTCGGCCGGCGCGGACCGGTTTGCGCCGCCATTGCGGCCCGCAGCGGGGTCTCGATGAAGCCGAGCTCGGCAGCCAGAAAGGTCAGCAGGTCGTCGGTCGTCGAGCGCAGGGCGCCGGCGCCGGCGAAGGTCGGCATCGCCCAGGCGGCCACCGGCCGCCGCGCCTGGTCGTGGCCGACCGCGAACCGCGCCTGCTGATCCGGCGACAATTCAATGGCGGTATCGGGCATGCCCAGCGGACCGGTTATCCGCTGGCGCACCAGGGCCTCGAAGTCGACGCCGGCGCGCCGGGCCAGGGCGCGGCCCAAGAGGCCCACGCCGAGGTTGGAATAGGCGTGGCCCGCGCCAATATCGCGGCGCAGCCTGTGGGCGGCCAGGAAGGCGTGCAGCTGCTCGACCGTGTAGTCGGCATAGGGGTTGGACCAATCTTTCGGCGACAGGTCGCCCGGCGCGATGTCGTCCGGCCAGCGCGGCAGGCCGGCGGTGTGGGTCGCCAGGTCGACCAGGGTGATTTGCCGCCCGCCGCGCTCGGGCATGGTCGCGCCCGCCGGCAGATATCGGGCGACCGGGTCGTCCAGCCGGACCTCGCCGCGCCCGACCATGTCGGCCAGGACGAGGCCGGTGAACACCTTGGTGATCGAGCCGATCTCGAACACCGTGTCGCCGTCCAGCGGTCGCGGATCACCCTCGGCCAGCGCCCCGTGCGCGACGACGCGGCGGCCGTCGCCGTCGACCACCCCGACGACGATCGCGATGCCGTTGCGCTCGCCGCCGATCCGCTCGACCAGCAGGTCGCGGATCGCCGCATCGGACGGAATGCGCCACGCCGCCGGTTCACGCGTCATCGAATTCTCCCTCGCCGCCGCTCTTGATGGAGCGGCGGCGAGGATCGGCGTCGTTGAAGCCTTTGACAAAACACGTTATATTGGTTCGTAGCGGCCTCGCCGAGATGGCGCGGTCACCGCGGCCGACCCCGAAAACCTAAGCCTCCTCCGTCGCCTTCATGCGGGCGATGCGTTCGTCGCGCAGCTGGGTGCGGCGGACCTTGCCGGCGTCGTCGCGGATGTTCTCGCTGACGAACTCATAGGTGCGCGGCTGCTTGTAGGCGACCAGCAGGGTGCGCAGGTGCTCGCGCAGCGCCGCCTCGGTCAGGCCCTCCCTGGGCTGGACGATGGCGTGGATCAGGCTGCCCATCTCCTCGTCCGGCAGGCCGATCACCGCGCTCGACTGCACCAGCGGATGTTCGTCCAGCGCCGCCTCGATCTCGGCCGGATAGACGTTGGAGCCGCCGACCAGGATCATGTCGGTGCGCCGGTCGGCCAGGTAGAGATAGCCGTCCTCGTCGAACGAGCCGATGTCGCCAAGGCTTTCCCAGCCGCCGGGCAGCGTGCGGGCCTCGGCGCCGCGGTAGTGGTAGGAGACGTCGGCGCCTTCCGGCCGGCGCATGTAGACCTCGCCGATCTCGCCGGGCGGCAGGGGATTGCCGTCCTTGTCGAAGGCCTTCATCTCGCCGAAGGCCACCTTGCCGACCGAGCCCCGGTGCGCCAGCCATTCGGCGCCGGTGATGATCGTCACGGCCTGCGCCTCGGTGCCGGCATAGAGCTCCATGATCACCTCGGGGCCGAGCCAATGGATCCAGGCCTCCTTCAGCCAGGGCGGGCAGGGCGCGGCCAGGTGCCAGACCGTGCGCAGGGTGGAGACGTCGTATTTCGCCCGCACAGCCTCGGGCAGCCGCCAGATGCGGCTCATCATGGTCGGCACCAGGTACATCCAGGTGCCGCCATGCTCGTGCACCGCTTGCAGCGTCTTTTCGGCGTCGAACCGGGGCAGCACCACCAGGTGCGCGCCCTTGTTCAGGCCCCCAAAGGACGAGGTGAACGGGCCATTGTGGTAGAGCGGCCCCGGCATGATCATCACGTCGTCGGCCTCGGTGCGATAGGCGCCCGGCCCAGTGCGCAGGGTGACGCCCGGCCCGCCGGACAGGATCAGCTTCGGCCGGCCGGTCGAGCCGCCGGAGGTGGGCGCCTTGTAGATCGGCGCGATGCGGTCCTCGACCGGGCTGTCGTCGGCGCTGAGCGCCAGCAGCGCATCGACGTCGTAACGCGGCCGGTTGCTCTCGATGGTGTCGTTGGCCAGGAGGATCGGCGTCTCGGCCAACGCCATCACCGCTTCCGCTTCATGGGCCGGCAGGCGGTAGGAGATCGGCTGCGGCGTCGCGCCGGCCTTCCACAGGCCGTAACAGGCCTCGACGAAGTCGACGCCGTTGGGCAGGCCGATGGTGACCAGGTCGCCCTGTTTGACCCCGACCTTCTCCAGCGCCCGCGCCAGCCGGTTGGTGCGCCGGTCCAGTTCGCGCCAGGTCACCGTCCGCCGCTCATCGGTGACCGCGGGTTTGTCGGGGTGTTCGGCGGCCAGCTCGGTCAGGCGCGCGCCAAGGGAAATCCGGTCTTCCATCAATGTCCTCCGTCAAAGATCAAATGAGCGTCCGGCCGCTGGATCGAAATGCGGCTCTTGTTGGCGGGCTTTATCGTCGGCCTTCCGGCCTTCCCGCAAGCGTGACGCTTGCAAATTCTGCTCACTGGACGCCGGGCGCAGCGGCGTCGATAGGGAGAGGATGGAACTTCTGACGCAGGGCTCGACGCGCACCTGGGTGCATCCGGAGACCGTCCAGCTCGGCCGGCTGCCGGCCCGCGCCAGCCTGATCCCCTATCCGGACGCCGAGAGCGCGCTGGCGGGGCAAACCTCGCCCTATGTGCTGTCGCTGAGCGGCGGCTGGCGCTTCAAGCTCGTCGATCGTCCGGAAGCCATCGCCGAAGATTTCGCCGCGCCGGACTTCGACGACCGCGCCTGGGCGACACTGCCGGTTCCTTCGAACTGGACCATGCACGGCTATGACCGGCCGCATTACACCAATGTGCAGATGCCGTTCGACTGCGCCCCGCCGAGCGTGCCGGACGACAATCCAACCGGACTCTATCGCACGTCGTTCAGCCTGCCCGAGGGCTGGGACGGCCGCCGCGTGGTGCTGCACGTGGGGGCCGCCGAGAGCGTGCTCTATGTCTGGCTGAACGGCGCGCCGGTCGGCATGGGCAAGGATTCGCGCCTGCCGCAGGAATTCGACCTGACGCCCTACCTGGCGGCCGACGGCGAAAACCAGCTGGCCTGCGCGGTGGTCAAATGGTCGGACGCCTCCTTCGTCGAGGACCAGGACCAATGGTGGATGGGCGGCATTTTCCGCGACGTCTTCCTCTACGCCACCGGGGCGACCTTCATCGCCGACGTCTTCGCGTTGGCCGCGCCCGACGCTGAATTCCGCGATGGCCGCCTGACCGTCACGACCAGGCTCGGCTTCGCTGGGCGACCTGAAAACGGTTGGACGGTCGAGACCCAGCTCTACGACGCCGCCGGCGCGTCCGTTCTGGCCGGGCCGCTGGTCGACGCCGTCCGGGCCGACAACCGCACCCACAACCCCTATCGCGGCCCGTTGGGGCAGGTCACCCAGTCCGCCGAGGTCGCCGCGCCAAGGCTGTGGTCTTCCGAGGCGCCCAGTCTCTACACGGTGGTGGTCAGCCTGATCTCGCCCGAGGGCCAGGTGGTCGAGGCGACCTCGGCGCGGGTCGGCTTCCGCCGCGTCGAGCTGGGCGACCGCGAACTGCTGATCAACGGCAAGCCGGTGATGATCCGCGGCATGAACCGCCACGAGCACCACCCGGTCCGCGGCAAGGCCATCACCCGCGACGACATGCTGGCCGATGTGCGGCTGATGAAATCGTTCAACGTCAACGCGGTGCGCGCCTCGCACTATCCCAACGCCGAGGCCTGGTACGACCTCTGCGACGAATACGGCCTCTATGTGATCGACGAGGCCAATCTGGAGAGCCACGCCTTCCTGCACGACCTCTGCCGCGAGCCGCGCTACGCCGCCCAGTTCGTCGAGCGCGGTTTGCGCATGGTCGAGCGCGACAAGAACCA
>DASYAQ010000147.1:0-3650 GCA_036501225.1 Caulobacteraceae bacterium
CTCGTCGGCCAGGCCCTCCGAAAGCGGGCGGTCCAAGGCGGCGCGGGTGAGGCGTTTGGCGTAGGCCAGCCCTTCCGCCGGCCGGGCGGCGAACTCCTCGGCGATCTCCAGCGCGCGGGCCAGCGGATCGTCGGCGACCTCATGCACCAGCCCGATCTCGAGCGCCGCCGGGCCGGTCACCACCCGTCCACGCAGGATCATTTCAAGCGCGCGGGCCTCGCCGACGACGCGGGGCAGGCGCTGGGTGCCGCCGCCGCCGGGAAAGATGCCGACGCGGGTCTCCGGCAGGCCTATGGCGGTGACGTCCGCGCCGGCGATGCGGATGTCGCAGGCCAGGCTGAGCTCGAAGCCGCCGCCCATGCAGAGCCCGTTGATGGCCGCGATCACCGGCTTCGGCGCCGCGGCCACCAGGTCGGTCAGGCCGAGGAAGCCGCCGGCGGGCCGGCCATCCGCCGGTTGGGGCGCCGGTTGCGCCGCGTGCGTTGGCGCCTCGGCGAGCCGCTCGCCGAGCCCGGTCAGTTCGCCGACGTCGTAGTGGCGCACGAAGATGCCCGGCAGGCCGCCGGTGAGCACGATGCAGCGAACCTCGGCGTCATCCACCGCCGCGCGAACGGCCTGCAACAGCGCCTCGGCGCCGGGCGCGGTCATCGTGCCCAGAGGCGGGTTGGCATAGGTGAAGACGGCCGCGGCCCCGCGCCGTTCGCTGGTGACCAGGCCCATGGCGGCGCCCCTTCGAAAACGGGCCCAGGGACGATCGGCCGGGCCCTCGCGCCTAGTGTCTCACGGCGACGCCGTCGAACAAAAGCCCGATCTGCCGGTCCATCGCCGCGATCAGGGCCGACGCGTCGGCGCCGTCCTGGGCGGCGCGGCGATAGTTCCAGACATAGGCCGCCAGCAAGGTGTCGACGAAGAGTTCGGCGTCGGTGTCCGGGCGCACCTCGCCGCGCGCGACGCCGCCGGCCAGGGCGTCGGCCAGCATGCCGCGGAAGCGGGCGTTGCGGCCGATCGGCGTCACTCCGCCCTCATGCGGCCAGGTGAAGGAGGCGGCGACATAGGCCACGAACAGGCGAAGTCTGCGGGTTTCGAAGCCGTAGTGCACCGCCATGATCGAGCGCAGCCGATCGACCGTGGGGCCGCGCAGATGCGGCGTCACCTGTTCCAGCTCGGCCTGCAGCGCTTCGACCCGGTCGCCCATGACCTGGCTGAGCAGCTCGGCCTTGCCGGCGAAGGTGGTGAAGACGCTGCCGACCGAGACTTGCGCGCGCTGGGCCACCATGCGGATGGTGGTCTCCTCGTAGCCGACCTCGTCGAACAGATCGCGCGCGGCGGCCAAGACCCGTGCGCGCGTCGCCTGTTTGCGTTCCTGCCTCGCCCCCAAGCTCGGCCCCCTGTCTATGGTTGGATCTCGCCTTAGGCGGCGGCCCGCCAGCCGGCCAGCAGGATCTGGATCTGAGCCGAGAGCCGCGCCTCGAGCGCGCTGGCGTCCCAGGATTCGAAAATGGCGTGGCGATAATTGGCGACGAAGCTGTCCCAGATCATCTCGTTGGTCAGCCGGATATCCAGGTCGCGCGAAAGCTCGCCGCGCTTGACGCCGCGGCGCAGCACTTCGTCGACCAGCGCCTGGACCCGCCGGGCGGCGCCGCGAACCCGCCGCGCCGCCTCGGGCTCGGCCATCCAGGAATGGCCGATGGCCGCCTGCACCAGCGGCAGGTGATCGCTGTGAAAGGCGTAAGCCAGCGAAAACAGCCGCAGAAGCGCGACTTCGGTCGTTGCGTCTTCGCTGTCGGCGGCCTTCAGGTGCTCGGCCAGCGCGTCGCAGTCGTCGAGAATGACCTCGCCGAACAGGTCCGCCTTGTCGGTGAAGCTCGCGAATACCGCGCCGGTCGAGAGGCCGGCGGCGGCGGCGATCTCGCGCACGGTGGCGGCTTCATAGCCGCGTTCGTTGAACAGGCGCTTGGCTGCGTCCAGCAACTGTCGCCGCGTGCGCTGTTTGGCCAGGGCGCGGCGGGTCATGGGCTGGGCGTTGGCGGGCGCGAAGCTGCGCGCGGTCAGTTGATTCATTGCTGTTTTTTCGGAGCCGATTGCGGATGGGAGGGCGGCGGAGGCGCGCGCTGGTTGAAGCTGAACGTGTTCAGCTACAGGCTGAGCAGTACGATTACGATGGGGCATCTATTTCAATTTCGAACGGATCTTGATGCGACTCCGCGCCGCAGCGCGATGTGTCGCGGCAAAGACCCGAGTCCATAAGGAGCATTAGTCGCCGACGCTGGCGAAGTGCGTTCGCTGAACACGTTCATCTAGTGCTTTGCAACCGCTGCGGCAAGACATCCGTGAGGCGAATTTTGTCGACATGGAATTGGATCCGGGAGGCGGTTATGGTTGGGGGATGGATATCTTCACCTGGCTCATCCCGCTGGCCTTGGCGGCGGTGTTCATCACCCTCTGCTTCGGCATCTATTCGCTGTTCCGCGGCGGGGATTTCGCGCGGTCCTATTCGAACCGGCTGATGCGACTGCGCGTGGTGCTGCAGTTCGTCGCCATTCTGGTGCTGGTCGCCGCCATGCTCTGGCGCGGCGCGCAAGGACATCACTAGCCATGCGACATCACTAGCCATGGTCACGCTCAACCGCATCTACACGCGGACCGGCGACGGCGGCAAGACGCGGCTCGCCACCGGCGCGCCGGTGGCCAAGACCCATCCGCGCGTCGAGGCCTATGGCGCGGTCGACGAACTCAACGCCCAGATCGGCTGGGCGCGGACGACGCTGGCGGCCGAGCCGGTCTTGGACGCCATCCTGGCCCGGGTGCAGAACGACCTTTTCGACCTGGGCGCCGATCTCGCCACCCCGGAAGGGACGCGGGCCGCCGAGGACCTGCGCGTGCTGGACGGCCAGGTCGCGCGTCTGGAAGGCGAGATCGACCAGTTGAACGCCGAGCTTTCGCCGCTCACCTCGTTCGTCCTGCCGGGCGGATCGCCGGCGGCCGCGGCGCTGCATGTCTGCCGCACCGTCTGCCGCCGCGCCGAACGGGACGGGGTGCGGCTGGGTGAGCTAGAGGGCGAGCGGGTCAGCGCCGCGGCGCTGAAATACCTGAACCGGCTCTCCGACCTGCTGTTCGTCGCCGCCCGCTTCGCCAACGCCAGGGGCGCCGACGACGTGCTCTGGCGACCCGGCGCGACCCGCTAGAACGGCTTACGGCGCCTTGGCGGCGTGGCCGGTGATGGTGGCCAGCGGGGTCGGCACCGCGCAGACCTTGTCCTGCGGATCCCACCACAGGCCCTTGGCCTCGCATTGCGACTGCGGATCGTTGCCCGGACCCGGCTGCTGTTTCGACGGGTGCAGGAAGAGCAGAGCAACGCAGGCAAGCAGGAAGATCACCACGAAAGCGATCTGCAGCCTGGGGATCGTCGAGCCATTCATCGCTGCTCTATGGCGCCGGGACGGGGCGGACCGCAAGCTTGGCCGGCGGCGATGGAGAGCGCGCGCGTTGACAGCGCCGGGCGGCGTTGTCAGTTTGCCGGCCCTTTCGCAACTGTGACGCCGGTCGGGGTTGCGCGATCGCGACTGATCTCAAACGCTGGCTAAAAGGCGCTGAAAACCGATGAAGGTGTTAGTCCCGGTCAAACGGGTGATCGATTACAACGTCAAGGC
>DASYAQ010000148.1:0-4110 GCA_036501225.1 Caulobacteraceae bacterium
TATGCCGCCGACGGCCTGCGGGCCGCGGCCCGGGCGCTGGCGCCGGGCGGCGTCCTGGCGGTGTGGTCGGCGGGACCGAACGCCGAATTCGCCAGGCGACTGCACCGGACCGGCTTTCGCGTCGATGAGGCGCGGGTGCGCGCCAACAGGCCGGGCCGAGGCGCGCGCCACGTAATCTGGGTCGCATCGCCCGGCCCCGGCTGAACACCGCGCGGCCCCCGTCGAAGCGACGTTGCAGACCACGAAACGTCAGAAATTGACGACTTCTGTCTAGAATTGACATTGAAAGATTGAATAGACTATTCGCGGCGTTGGGATTTAAACAACGTCATGGACGGCGTCGCCACGTCACACGGACTCTACTATGTCGGCGACCCGACCGAGACCCTCGGCGCGCCAAGGTCTCACAACCGTGATTGACAGCCGTTCGTCCACCGTCATGCGCGCCTACCAACTGGCCCGGTCCGGTCAGTTCCGCACGGTCAGCGAGATCAAGATCCGCGTGCGCGCGGAGGGCTATTACGACGCCGTCGCCCAGCTCGAGGGGCGGACCATCAGCGCCGACTTGCGCCGTCTGCTCGTGGCGGCCCGAAACACCGCGGAACGCTAAGCCAGGGCGGGGCAGTCGCATGGCCGACGACATTTCGGATCATCGCTCCGGACAGGTCATCCCGTTTCCGCCACGGCCCGGCTCATTTCCCTGCGACAGCTGCCACAAGTCGTTCATGACCGGCTGGCTTCGCCTCGAGCACGGCGTCGTCGTCGGCGGGACCTGCCAGGCCTGCGCATCGCCGACCAACCTCGTCGAACGCTGAGCGCCGTGGGGCTCGCGCCGCCGGGAGACGGCGGCTGATCTTTCGCGCTATGTCGTCGGACATCCGCCGCCAACCGAGGAGCGCTGAACCGTCATGACGACGATCGATGGACCGAGAATGCCGCCCGCGTCCGGCGCGGCGGCCCAGTCGCTGGTCATCCTGCTGCATGGCTATGGCTCGAACGGCGAGGACCTGATCGGCCTGGCCCCGCATTGGCGCGACGCGCTGCCGACGACGGCCTTCGTGTCGCCCAATGCGCCGCAGCCCTGCCCCGGCGCGCCAGGCGGCTATCAGTGGTGGGAGTTGGCTGGCGCGGATCGGGGCGACCGGGCGGCAGGCGCGAACCAGGCGGCGCCGGTGCTGAACGCCTTCATCGACGCCGAGCTGGCCCGCCACGGCCTGACGGAGGCCGAGCTGGCCCTGGTCGGTTTCAGCCAGGGGACCATGATGGCCCTGCATGTGGGTCCGCGCCGGCCGCGCCAACTGGCCGGGATCGTCGGCTATTCCGGCATGCTGGCCGATCCGGCCGGCCTGGCCGCTCCGGCGGTGACCAGACCGCCGATCCTGCTGATCCACGGCGACCAAGACCCGATGATCCCGGTCGCCGCCTTCCACGCGGCCAAGGCCGCCCTGGTGCGGAACGGCTTTGCGGTGGAGGACCATGTCAGCCCCGGCCTCGGCCACAGCATTGATCTCGCCGGCCTGCAACTCGGCGGCCGCTTCCTGGCCAGGGTGCTGGGCAATACCGTGCGGGCCGAATAGCGAGCCCTTCTCCCCCCGCGGGAGAAGGTGGCCGGTCGAAGACGGGTCGGATGAGGGGCCGCGCAAGCTTCTCCGCAGGATTCACGGCGCCCTCCTCCAATCACCGGCGCCGCCCCTCATCCGCCCCTGCCTTCGCAGGGGCACCTTCTCCCGCGAGGGGAGAAGGGGCGCTCAACTCAGGCCTGCGCTAGTGCTTAGAAGCTATTGGCGGCGCGCCGCGGCCCGATGCTAGGTTCGCGCCGACAAACAAAGGGTGGGGCATGCAGGAACTATGGCGGCGGTCGGCGGGCGAGTTGGCGAAGGCGATCGCGGGCCGCAAGGTCAGTTCGGCCGAGGTCGTCGAAGCCCACCTGGCGCGCATCGAGGCGGTCAACGGCCAGGTGAACGCGGTGGTGCGGGTGCTGGCCGACAGCGCCCGGGCGCAGGCGGCGGCCGCGGACCGCCAGGTGGCGGCCGGCGGCCCGCTGGGGGCGCTGCATGGCGTGCCCTGCACCATCAAGGAAAACATCGACATGGCCGGGTTGCCGACCACCCAGGGCGTCATCCCGCTGGCCGAGGCGATCGCCCAGGTTGACGCGCCGGTGGTCGAGCGCATGCGGGCGGCCGGCGCGATCCCGATCGGCCGCACCAACCTGCCGGACATGGCCATGCGGGTGCACACCGACAGCTCACTGCACGGCCTGACCCGCAACCCCTGGAATGCGGGGCGGACAGCCGGCGGCTCGAGCGGCGGCGAGGCCGCGGCGCTGGCCACCGGCATGAGCCCGATCGGGCTCGGCAACGACATCGGCGGCTCGCTGCGCAGTCCGGCCGCCTGTTGCGGCATCGCCTCGATCCGGCCCTCCGCCGGCCGGGTGCCGGACGCTGGCTCGATCCCCAACGGCGACAAGCTGCTGGCCAGCCAGATTCTGGCCGTGCAGGGCCCGATGGCGCGCCGGGTCGCGGACGTGCGGCTGGGCCTGCAGGCGCTGATCGGCGCGCATCCGCGCGATCCCTGGGCGATCGACGCCCCCCTGGCGGGGCGGCCGCTGAGCGGACCGATCCGGGTGGCCGTGGCGGCCGAGCCTCCGGGCGGCCCGGTCGATCCCGCGGTATCGGCCGGTGTGCGCCGCGCCGCCGACGCGCTGGCGAACGCGGGCTACGACGTGGTCGAGGCCTGTCCGCCGCGCTACGCGGAGGCGACCGATATCTGGGCCCGGATCCTGATCGGCGACCTCGCCGTGGCGCTTGGCCAGATGAGTCCGCTGATGGGCGCCGACGGGCGCGGCTTTCTGGACGCCTTCAGCCAGACCGTGGCCCCGCTGAGCGACGCCGCCGCCATGTCGCAGCTCTATGTGCTGCGCGACGGGATCGCGCGGGCCTGGTCGCTGTTCATGGCCGAGCACCCGATCGTCCTGACCCCGACCTGGACCCAGCTGCCGTTCGAGGTCGGATTCGACGTGGCCGGACCCGGCGCGGCAGCGGCCACGAGGGCGCTGATCGGACCGGTGACGCCGGCCAACCTGCTGGGCCTGCCCTGCGCCTGCGTTCCCGCCGGCCTCGACGCACCGACCAACCTGCCCGTCGGCGTCCTGCTCACCGGCCAGCGCTTTCGCGAGGACCTCTGCCTGGATGCCGCCGAGGCGGTGGAAGCGCGGCTGGGCCTGCAGACGCCGATCGACCCCCGCGCCTGACGCCGGCCTAAGGCTCAGACGCCGCCGAGATAGTCGCGCTTGCCGATCTCGACCCCGTTGTGACGCAGGATGTCGTGGGCGGTGGTCACATGGAAGAAGAAGTTGGGCAGCACGAAACTGAACAGGAAGTCGCGGCCGGAAAACGGAATCTCGCCGCCGCCCAGGTTCATCTTGATGGTGCGATCCTCGGCGCCGTCGATCTGCTCGGCCTTGAAGCCTCCCAGATAATCGATGGTCGTCCTGATGCGCGCCTGCAGCTCGGGAAAGGTGGATTCGGTGTCCGGCCAGCTCGGGGCTTCCGTGCCGGCGAGGCGCGAGACGGCGCCCTTGGCCGAGTCCGAGGCGATCTGAACCTGGCGGCTCAACGGGTGCATGTCGGGCGCCAGGCGCGCGTTCACCAGCACGGACGGATCGATCTTGCGCGCCTCGGCCGAAGCCAGGCCCTTGTCGAGCAGATGAGAGAGGTTCTTCAGGCCGCGCACCAGGACCGGAACGGACACGTCGTACATGGAAAGGGGCATGGAAAGCTCTCTCGATTGCGAAAAAATGAGGCGGGACCCGCCGCAGGCGCGACAAGCGCCGCCGCACTAAGGCCGAATAGGCGCGCGAGGCAAGGGCGCCACGATGATGCCGCGTCCCTGTGATCTTAGCGGGATGCTGAGGTTTCAGGATCAGGCTAGGAGTTCGATGGGCCGGACTGCGCCAGATAGGGCAATGCGACCTGCCCCGCGCCGGCGGGCGGCGCAGCCTCGCCTGTTCGGCGCGGCCTTCAGCATCGCGGCCCATCTGGGCGTGCTGGTCTTCCTGGTCTCGGCGCTGCGCAGCCCGCCGGCACCGGCGGAGGCCGTCCCAATCGTGGT
>DASYAQ010000149.1:0-7061 GCA_036501225.1 Caulobacteraceae bacterium
AGCGCGGTCAGCTCCAGCGGCGCCGGCCCAAGCGCGATCAGATCGAGCGCGCCGTCCTCGAAATCCCGCTCGAACATGCGCTCGAGCGACAGCAGCGAGGCCAGCGCCAGGACCAGCCAGGCGAAGCCGGGGGCCACGCTGGCCATGCGGGCGGGATCGGCGCCGAGCGCCAGCGGCAGCAGACTGGCCATGGCGAGGTAGAAGCCGAGCGCCAGGAAAGGCCCGCCGCCGCCGGCCCAGCTCAGCGCCAGCTCACGGCGGAAGATGAGGCCAAGGCCGCTCATCCGCCGATCTCCACCAGCCGCGCCGGAACCGGCAACGGATCGTGCGCCGCGGCCAGGATCAGGCCGCCGCCGGCCAGGTGTTCGGCCATCAGCGCGCCGACGACGCCGCGCTGGTCGCGGTCCAGGGGCGCCAGGGGCTCGTCCAGCAGCCAGAGGCTGCGCGGGCTGGCCGCCAGCCTGGCCAGGGCCAGGCGCCGCCGCTGGCCGGCCGAAAGCTTGCGCACCTGCAGGCCCAGCAGGCTGGTCAGACCCAGCCGGGCGCAGGCCGCAGTGGCCGAGGCGGCCGAACCGCCGCTCCACAGAACCTGGAACAGCACCTCGTCCCAGGCCGTGCGCGCGAGCTTCAGGCCGTCCTGGTGGCCGATCAGGTGGGCGTCGCGGGCGACGGCGTCCTCGGGCGGGATCTCGGCCTCGCCGTCACGGAAAACCACCCGCCCGCCGCTCGGCCGGATCAGGCCGGCGATTGCGCGCAGCAGGCTGGTCTTGCCGGCGCCGTTGCGCCCGGCCAGGACCACGGCCTCGCCGGCCTCGATCGCCAGGCTGAAGCCCGTGATCAGCGGCCGGTCGCCACGCGCAACCCCCAGGCCATCAATCGAAACGGCGCTGATCAAAGCCGGCCGCCTTCATGGACGGCGAACGATCCCGGGGCTATGAGGAGCGCGGCCGTGCGGGCCCAACGCCGCGCGAGGCCGGACGCTGTGTGTCCGTCCTTCAATGCGCGCGATCCCGCGACCGGTTTTCGGGCGGCCCAGAGCAGAGAAAGGCGTCCTTCCATGCCATCGAACGACAGCTTGCACACCCGCCGCGACCTCGCGGTGGGCGCAAAGACCTACGCTTATTACAGCCTCGCCGCCGCCGAGGAAGCAGGCCTCACCGGCGTCTCCCGGTTGCCGGTGTCGATGAAGGTTCTGCTGGAGAACCTGTTAAGAAACGAAGACGGTCGCACCACCGGCCCCGACGACCTTAAGGCGCTGGCCGCCTGGGTCGAGAACCGCGGCTCCGTTCAGCACGAGATCAGCTTTCGCCCCACCCGGGTGCTGATGCAGGACTTCACCGGCGTGCCGGCGGTGGTCGATCTGGCCGCCATGCGCGACGCCATGACCCGGCTGGGCGGCAATCCGGAAAAGATCAATCCGCTCAGCCCGGTCGACCTGGTCATCGACCACTCGGTAATGGTCGACCATTTCGGCACCGCCAAGGCCTTCGGCGAGAATGTCGAACGCGAATATGAGCGCAACCTCGAACGCTATCGCTTCCTGCGCTGGGGCTCTTCGGCCTTCAACAATTTCCGCGTCGTGCCGCCGGGCACCGGCATCTGCCACCAGGTCAATCTGGAATACCTGGCCCAGACGGTGTGGAGCGCGCCGGAACACGCCAATGGCGGCGACGCCGAGGTGGCCTATCCCGACAGCGTCGTCGGCACCGACAGCCACACCACCATGGTCAATGGCCTGTCGGTGCTCGGCTGGGGCGTCGGCGGCATCGAGGCGGAGGCCGCCATGCTCGGCCAGGCCATCCCGATGCTGATTCCGGAAGTGATCGGCTTTCGCCTCGACGGCGCCTTGCCGGAAGGCGCCACCGCGACCGACCTGGTGCTGACCGTCACCCAGATGCTGCGCAAGAAGGGCGTGGTCGGCAAGTTCGTCGAATTCTTCGGCCCGGGCCTGGCCGGCCTGACCATCGAGGACCGCGCCACCATCGCCAACATGGCGCCCGAATACGGCGCCACCTGCGGCTTCTTCCCCATCGGCCAGGCGACCATCGACTATCTGGTCGCCACCGGCCGCACCCCCGAGCGCACCGCCCTGGTCGAGGCCTACGCCAAGGCTCAGGGCCTGTGGCACGAGCCCGGCGCCGCCGAGCCGGTCTTCTCCGACACCATCGAACTGGACCTGGCCAATGTGACGCCGTCGCTGGCCGGCCCGAAGCGGCCGCAGGATCGGGTGGCCCTGACCGACGCGGCGCCGTCCTTCGGCGCGGCGCTGGGCTCGGAGTTCGCCAAGACCGGCGAGCATGGGCGCACCCCGGTCGGCGGCGAGGCTTTCGACCTCGGCGACGGCGACGTGGTGATCGCGGCCATCACCTCCTGCACCAACACCTCCAACCCGAGCGTGCTGATCGCGGCGGGCTTGCTGGCCAGGAAGGCGCTCGAGAAGGGGCTGACGGCCAAGCCGTGGGTGAAGACCTCGCTCGCGCCCGGCTCCCAGGTGGTCACCGACTATCTGGTCAAGGCCGGCCTGCAGAAGTCGCTCGACGCGCTGGGCTTCAACCTGGTCGGCTATGGCTGCACCACCTGCATCGGCAATTCGGGGCCGCTGGCCCCGGCGATTTCCGACGCGATCCAGGCCGGCGATCTGGTGGCGGTCAGCGTGCTCTCCGGCAACCGCAATTTCGAAGGCCGGGTGAACCCGGACACGCGGGCCAACTATCTGGCCTCGCCGCCCCTGGTGGTCGCCTATGCCCTGGCCGGGTCGATGAACATCGACCTGACCCGCGAACCGCTCGGCGAAGGCAAGGACGGCGAGCCGGTCTTTCTGCGCGACATCTGGCCGACCACCGAAGAGATCGCCGCGGTGCAGCGCAAGTCGGTGACGCCGGCCATGTTCGCCAAGCGCTACGGCGACGTCTTCAAGGGCGACAAGGCCTGGCAAGGCATCAAGGTCGCCGGCGGCCAGACCTATGCCTGGGATATCGGCTCGACCTATGTGCAGAACCCGCCCTATTTCGAAGACATGTCGATGACGCCGGCGCCGGTCACCGACATCATCGAGGCGCGGGTGCTGGCCATCTTCGGCGATTCCATCACCACCGACCACATCTCGCCGGCCGGCTCCATCCGCGCGGCCTCGCCCGCCGGGCGTTATCTGCAGGAGCACCAGGTCGGCCAGAACGACTTCAACTCCTACGGCTCGCGGCGCGGCAACCACGAGGTCATGATGCGCGGCACCTTCGCCAATATCCGCATCCGGAACCGCATCACCGCCGACATCGAGGGCGACGTGACCAAGCACTTCCCGTCCGGCGACGTCATGGCGATCTATGACGCGGCCATGCGCTACCAGTCGGAAGCCCATCCGATGGTGATCTTCGCCGGCAAGGAATACGGCACCGGCTCGTCGCGCGACTGGGCGGCCAAGGGGACCAAGCTGCTCGGAGTGCGCGCCGTGGTGGCCGAGACCTTCGAGCGCATCCACCGCTCCAACCTGGTGCAGATGGGCGTCCTGCCGTTGCAGTTCAAAGTCGAGGGCTGGCGCAAGCTGAACCTCACCGGCGAGGAGATCATCACCGTCCGCGGCCTGAACGAGCTGTCGCCCAGGCGGACGCTGACGATCGAGGTCTATCGCGCCTCGGACGGTCGGATCGCCCGCTTCCCGGTTATCTGCCGCATCGATACGCCGACCGAGCTCGACTATTTCAAGGCCGGCGGGGTGCTCAACTATGTGCTGCGCAACCTGGCGCGAACGGAGGTGGCGGAATAGGGCCCCTTGCGCGCCTCACGGGCTCGTGAGGCGCGCGCCGGCCTGAAAGCCGCTTAACTAAGAGACGATGCGAAAGGCCGCGCTTGTTTTCATCCTGGGCGTCTCGCTGGCGGCGAGCGCCGGCGCGGCCTTCGCGCTGCCGTCGGTGGTGGTGGAGCTGTTCACCAGCCAGGGCTGCTCGTCCTGCGTCGGGTCGGGTGAGCTGATCGCGGCCCTCGACCAGCGGCCGCGCGTGCTGACGCTCACCTTCCCGGTCGGCTACTGGGACTATATGGGCTGGCGCGACACCCTGGCCAAGCCGGAGTTCGACGACCGCCAGCGGGCCTATATGCGCACCCTGGCGCTGCGCGACGTCTATACGCCGCAGGTGGTGGTGGACGGCCGGCTGCAGGCCGCGGCGGTCGACAGCGGCGCGATCGACAGGCTGGTCAAGAGCGCCGCGCGCATGCCGGCCGGCCCGCCGCAGATCAGCCTGGGCAAGGCGCGGCTGGTCATCGGCGCCGGGGCCGCGCCCGGCGGCGGCGCCGACGTCTGGCTGGTCCGCTATCGGCCGGGCGACCAGTCGGTGCGGGTGCTGGCGGGCTCCAACCGGGGCAAGACCATCGTCGAACACAATGTGGTGCGCGAGCTGCAACGCCTGGGCGCCTGGCGCGGCAAGCCGGCGCGCTTTCACGTGCCGGCGGCCGGCGACAAGGATCTGAAGACGGTGGTGATCGTCCAGGCCGTGCGCAGCGGCCGCATCCTGGCCGTTGGACGCGCTTCCTGATCGACAGCCGACAGTCCGGGGCCGGGCAAAAGAATAGCCCGCGCGACCGGGGGGGCATGTGGTCGCGCGGGCTTGGTCTTTTCGTTCGTCGGCCAGCTGGGCCTCAAGGCCCCAGAGGGGCTGGGGGGCTGATCAGAATCCAGGGCGAAAGGAACCCCGACCGACCGACACTCGGAAATTGGCGGCGCAAGCCGGCGAGGCCGCGTCGGAAATAAGGTCTTTTCGTGGCCGGTGGTGTTTTGCGTTCCGCCTCGCCGCGCGGGCTGAATTGGGATTAGACTGCCCCTTCGATGAGTCTCGACAGCCAGCCATCGACCCGGGCCGCGCCCCTGGTCTTCTTCGAGCGCCGCGAGCTGGACCGGTTGCTCGGCCTCTATGGCATGCGGGTGGCCGCCGGCGAGTGGCGCGACTACGCCATCGACGGACTCGCCGAGGCCGCGGTCTTTTCCGTCTTTCGCCGCGCCTCGGAGGCGCCCGCCTATCGCATAGAAAAACGCCCGGCCCTGGCCCGGCGGCAGGGGCAATGGGCCGTCATCGGCCAGGGCGGTCTGATCCTGAAGCGCGGCCACGAACTCGACCAGGTGCTGCGCTTCTTCGACCGCTCACGCTTCTCCGTCGTCAAATAGCGCCCGCATCGCCCGGCGTGCGCGGTCGGGGGCTTCGATCAAGGGCGTGGAATCCGTCACCTGGTCCAGCGAGCCGATGATCGGCAGGACGCGCAGAGCCGGATCGACGATCTCGGCCGCGATGACCGCGCCGATCGCGTCGGCGTTGATCACCATGAACGGCCGGTCGTGGAACGGGCCGAGGGCCGGCGCAAAGGCGCCGGGCAGGCCGCGCGTCTTGTGCAGATTGGCCAGGGCCAGATAGGCCTCCGCCAGCGTGGCTTCCCGGGCCTTCCAGTCCGAGGCGGCCAGGGCGCGCTCGAACATCGGGGTCAGATCGGGCGCGCAAGGCAGCTGGGCGAAGGCGGCGGCGAACCATTTCGGATAGGGCGCGTAGCGGCCCTCGATCAGGAAGCCCATGCGCATGGCGTCGCGCACCAGGCGAGCGGCGATGATCTTCGAGCCAAGATCGTCGCCGCGATGGCCGGCGCGCCCGACAAAGGCCTGCTCCTCGGCGATGCGCCGCCACTGACAGGCCAGCTTGTAGAGCCTAACGTCGCGCGGAAAGGCGCCTAGCCGCGCGCGCAAGCCGGTCAGCCGGCCGTCGTCGTCATGAAAGACGGCGCCCGTGGTGACGGCCAGCAGCCTCTGCTCGGAAAGGCCGAGCCAGGTCACGGCGTCGCGAGGCTCGTCGAGACCCAGCGCCAGCGTCCGCCGCAGCATGGCCTCCAGCGTATGGATCTCGAGCCCGTGGCGCGGGTCGCGGCGCGCGCCGTCCGGGTCGCCGGTCCGGGTGCGGCTCAGGTCGAGCGGGTGGCCAAGGAAGTCCGTCGGCGCGACGGCGGCGAACCCATCGGCCACCGCCTCGGCCTGGGCTGCGAAATCCGCCTCGGCGACGAACAGCAGGACCCTGGGGCCCCAATCATGATCGCGCGACATCGCGTCGTCGAAGCCGAGCAGTTCCGAGCCGGCGCCGATCAGGGCCGCGGCATGGCGCAGGTCCGGAAAGGCGCGGGCCAGCCAGGGGCGCACCAGTTCGCCGTAAAAACGGCGCGACAGCTCCATGCCGGAAATCGAGTCCATGCCGCCCTCGTCGATGGCGGGCTTGATAGCAAACAATAGGCCCGGCGGTCGCCCGCCGGGCCGATGTTTCGTCGCTGGCTGTCGTCGGCCTTAGCGGCGGCCGCCCATCAGGCGCAGCAGGAAGAGGAAGAGGTTGAGGAAGTCCAGATAGAGGCTGAGCGCGCCATAGTTGGTGGCCACGCCCATGGCCGCCTGGTCCCCGCCCAGCTGGTAGTAGGTCATCTTCAGCCGCTGGGTGTCGAAGGCGATCAGGCCGGCGAAGATCAAGACGCCGACGATGTTGACCACGAAGGCGAGCGCCGACGAGGCCAGGAAGATATTGACCACCGAGGCGATGATCAGCCCGACCAGGCCAACGATCAGGAAGCTGCCGAAGGCGGTCAGGTCCTTCTTGGTGGTGTAGCCGACCAGGCTGAGGCTGCCGAAGGCCGCGGCGGTGATCAGAAAGGTCATGAAGATCGAATCGACCCGATAGATCAGCGCGATGTCGCCGAGTGAGGCGCCGAACAGGGCGACCACCGTCCAATAGACGATGCCGCTCGTGCGCGGGCTCTGCTTGAACGCCAGACGGCCAAGCAACAGCACGGCGATCGGCGAAAAGGCCACGATCATGCCCAGAAGGGTCATGCCGACAAAGCGGCCGTCGGCGCTGACCTGGAACAGCAGATCGCGCACGGGGGCGACGGACGAGGTCACATAGGCGAGCGCGGCCGAGATCAGCAGGCCGAGGCCCACCTTGTTGTAGACGCCGAGCATGAACGCGCGCAGGCCCGCATCCACCGCCATGTCGGCGGCGCCCGCCGTGGCGGGGCGCGGATAGTCGCGGTTGAAGTCGCTCATTTGA
>DASYAQ010000150.1:0-9870 GCA_036501225.1 Caulobacteraceae bacterium
GCTGATCGTGGTCGACGAGGAGCACGACGGCTCGTTCAAGCAGGAGGACGGCTTCGTCTACCAGGCCCGCGACCTGGCGGTGGCGCGGGGCAAGATCGAGGCGGCGCTGGTGGTGCTGGCCTCGGCGACGCCGTCGCTGGAGAGCCTGTGGAACGCCGAGACCGGCCGCTATCGCTGGCTGAAACTGGCCACTCGGCACGGCATGGCGCGGCTGCCCAGCGTCGAGCTGATCGACCTGCGCGAATATCCGCCGGAGCCGGGCGCCTGGCTGTCGCCGCCGCTGGTCAAGGCCATGGCCGAGACCTGGGAACGAGGCGAGCAGAGCCTGCTCTTCCTCAACCGCCGGGGCTATGCGCCGCTGGTGCTCTGTCGGGCCTGCGGCGAGCGGATGACCGCGCCGGAGACCGACTCCTGGCTGGTCGAGCATCGCTACACCGGCCGGCTGGTCTGCCATCTGACTGGTTTTTCCATGCCCAAGCCGGACCGCTGCCCGCATTGCGGCGCGGCCGAGAGCCTGGTCTCGATCGGGCCGGGGGTCGAGCGCGTGGAGGAGGAGGTGCGGTCACGCTTCCCCGAGGCGCGGGTAGCGGTGTTTTCCTCCGACACCGTGTTCGACGCCGCCGGCGCGCGGGCCCTGGTCCAGGCCATGACCGAGGGCGAGATCGACGTCCTGGTCGCCACCCAGGCGGCGGCCAAGGGGCATGATTTTCCCAACCTGACCCTGGTCGGCGTGGTCGACGCCGACCTCGGCCTGCGCGGCGGCGATCTGCGCGCCGCCGAGCGCACCTATCAGCTGCTGACCCAGGCGGGGGGCCGCGCCGGACGACGCGAGCGGCCGGGGCGGGCGCTGATCCAGACCTACGCCCCGGACCAGGCGGTGATGCGGGCGCTGCTGGCCCAGGATCGCGACGCCTTCGTCGCCGCCGAGATGACCGCGCGCGAGGCCTCGGGGCTGCCGCCGTTCGGCCGGCTGGCGGCCCTGATCGTGGTCGGACGCGACCTGCCGACGCTGGAGGGTTTCGTGCGCGCCATGGCCGCCGCCGCGCCCAATGCCGAGGGGGTGGAGGTCTATGGCCCGGCCGATGCGCCGCAGAGCCTGGTGCGCGGCCGCCGGCGCAAGCGCTTCCTGGTCCGCGCCGACCGCAATGTCGACCTGCAGGGTTTCCTGGCCGCCTGGCGCGCGCGGATCAAACCGCCGGCCTCGGTGCGCGTGACCATCGACGTCGACCCGTACAGCTTCCTGTAGAGGCTACTCCGCCGCTGCCTGGGCCGCGGCGGCGGCTTCGGCCTCGGCCATGCGTTCGGCGCGCGGGCGCATGGGCACGGCCGGAATCAAGAAGATGATCGCCATGGCCAGGGCGAGCACCCCGAGGCTGACCTTGAACAGGTTTACGATGGCCACGGCGAAGCTCTGCCTCGTCGCCTCCAGCATGGCCGGCGACACCGGCGGCGACTTGGCGCGCACCTCGGGCGGCGCGGCCTGCGACAGGGCCATGGCCTGCAGCTTGCCGATGTCGACGGTCTGATGCACGCCGTGCAGATCCGGCGGCGCGCGCAGGGCCAGCTGGGAGGAGATGTTGGCGGTCAGAAGCGCGCCGAAAAGGGCCACGCCGATGGTCTGGCCGATCTGGCGAAAGAACTGGTTGCCGCTGGTGGCGACGCCGAGCTGATGCGGCGGCACGGCGTTTTGCACCGCCAGGCTGAACAGGCTCTGCGCCGGGCCAAGCCCGATGCCGACGATCAAGAGCCGCCAGCCGATGCCGCCCAGGGAGGTGTTCGGCCCGATGCCGCAAAGCAGCACCACCCCGGTCATCAGGATCGCCCCCCCGCCGATCATGAAGGGCTTGTAGAGGCCGGTCCTTGAAACCAGAAAGCCGGTGATGGTCGAGGCCAGGATCAGGCCGAACATCATCGGCAACAGCGCCAGGCCGCTGGCGGTGGCGGCCACACCCTGTCCCACCTGCATGAACAGCGGCAGGAAGGTCACCACGCCCATGAACGCCATGTTGGTGATGAAGCCGGCGGCGTTGCAGGTCGCGAAGACCCGGTTGGCGAACAGCTCCAGCGGCACGATCGGCTCGCGCACCTTGCTCTCCATATAGATCAGCACGATCAGGGCGACGGCCGAAAACACCAGCAGGCCGATGATCTGCGGTGAGCCCCAGGGATAGGTCTCGCCGCCCCAGCTCATGGCCAGCAGCAGCGGCACGAAGGCCAGCACGATCAGCGCCGCGCCGATGTAGTCGATCGGCCCGCCGCCGCGATGCTGCAATTTGGGCATCTTGACGATGATCATGAACATCGAGAGCAGCGAGAGCGGCAGGTTCAGATAGAAGATGAAGCGCCAGCCCTCGATGATGTGGCCGAAGGGATGCACGGTCGCGTGCTCGGTGAAGAAGCCGCCGACCACCGGCCCGATGACGCTGGCCAGGCCGAAAGTGGCGCCGAACAGGCCGGAGAACTTGCCCCGCTCGCGCGGCTCGAACAGGTCGGCGATGATGGCGAAGGAGGTCGTGAACAGCGCCCCGCCGCCGATGCCCTGGATGGCGCGAAAGACGATCAGCTGGCTCATCCCGCCGCCCAGCAGCGGCAGCGGCCCGAACTCGCCGGAGAGGCCCGACAACCACGAGCCGACCAGGAAGATGCCGATGCCGGCGAGCAGGACGGGCTTGCGCCCATGCAGGTCCGACAGCTTGCCCCAGATCGGCACCATCACCGTCGAGGTGAGCAGATAGCCGGTCGTCACCCAGGCATAGAGGTTCAGCCCCTTCAGCTGCGCCACGATCCGCGGCATGGCGGTCGAGACGATGGTCTGGTCCAGCGCGCCGAGCAGGAAGACGATCATCAGCGCCGTCAGCGTCAGCCGGCGCTCGTCGCTGCTGAAGGTCTGGATCTGGTGGGTGGTCAAGTCTGGGGTCCCTTGGGCGGGGTCTGATAGCGCGGTTTGGCGCCGAACGCATCCGGGCGCGCGGCCCTTGCGTCGTTCCGTTCATTAGGTTGTAGTCCGCCCTCGTTTTGACCTCCGGCGCAGACAGTCCGATGCTTTCCTAAGCCCAGGCCCCGATCGTTTCGGGTGATCGCTCGCAAACGCAGCCCCGCGCGGCCCTTGAACCCGCGCGCCTGGACGGATCCTTCTCGTGACCCAGACCCAGCGGACGGCGCCGATCTTCGGCATGCTCCGGGCCTATCTGCGCCCGCAGATCGGCCGCGTGCTGCTGCTGGCCGCCGTCCTCTTGGGCGGTATCGGCCTGCAGCTGCTCGGCCCGCAGATTCTGCGTCGCTTCATCGACAGTGTCACCGCGCACGGCGCGCCGCCGCCGCTCGCCAGCCTGTGGGTCCTGGCGGGCCTCTTCCTCGCCGCCACCGCCGCGGCCCAGATCGCGCGCGTATGGGCGGCATGGCTGAGCGAACAGGTGGGCTGGGCGGCGACCAACCGGCTGCGCCACGACCTGGCCGATCATGTCCTGCGCCTGGATAGCGCCTTCCATAATGCGCGCACGCCCGGCGAGCTGATCGAGCGGCTGGACGGCGACGTCACCGCGCTTGCCGGCTTCTTCTCCGAGTTCGTCATCCAGATCCTCGGCGGCGCGCTGCTGATCGCCGGCGTCGTCGGCCTGCTGTTCGCCCAGGATTGGCGGATCGGGGCCGCCCTTGGCGCGCTGGCGTTCGCCGCCGTCCTGGTGCTGCGCGCCACCCGCAATCTCTCGGTCGCCGACGTGGCGCTGGAGCGCCAGTCGCGTTCGGACCTGACCGGGTTTCTCGAGGAGCGGGTCGGCGGCCTCGACGACATCCGCGCCAATGGCGGCGGCGGCCACGTCATGCGCGGCCTGGGCGCCATCACCAAGGTGCTGAACGCGCGCAGCGTCCGCGCCGGCCAGGTCGGCCGCGCGGTCTGGGTGCTGACGGCGGCCATCTTCGTGATCAGCGCGCTGACCGCGCTTTCGCTGGGCATCTATCTCTTCCAGCATGGCCAGGTCTCGTTGGGGGCGGTCTATCTGTTCGTCCAGTACGCGGCGATGATGCGCGAGCCGCTGAACCAGATCGGCGCGCAGCTGCAGGACGTGCAACGCGCCGCCGCCAGCCTGCAGCGCATCGGCGGCTTGCTGGCGACCCGGCCGGCGGTGCGTGACGGCGCTGGCGTCGTCTGGCCGGCGGCCGCGCCGAAGCTCAGCTACGAGGCTGTGGATTTCGCTTATGGCGACGGCCCGCCGGTGCTCAGCCAGGTCTCGTTCGAACTCGAGCCGGGCCGGGTTCTGGGTCTGCTCGGCCGCACCGGCGGCGGCAAGACCAGCCTGATCCGGCTGCTCTGCCGCCTGCATGACCCGACCGGCGGGGCGATCCGGCTGGACGGGCGCGATATCCGCGAGGCGGGGCTGAGCCAGCTGCGGCGGCGGATCGGCGTCGTCACCCAGGACGTCCAGGTGTTCAGCGCCAGCGTGCGCGACAATGTCAGCCTGTTCGAGCCGGGCGTCGCCGACGCGCGCATCGTCGAGGTGCTGGAGGATCTCGGCCTCGGGCCGTGGCTGGCGCGCCAGCCACGCGGACTGGACACGACGCTGGCCGGCGCCGCGGGCTTATCGGCCGGCGAGGGGCAGCTGCTCGCCTTGGCCCGCATCTTCCTGAAGAACCCCGGGCTGGTGGTGCTGGACGAGGCCTCCTCGCGGCTCGATCCGGGCGCCGACCGTCTGGTCGAGCTGGCCATGGACAAGCTGCTGAAGGGCCCGGTCGGCCGTTCGGCCATCATCATCGCCCACCGGCTGGAGACCCTCCGCCGCGCCGACCGGATTCTGATCCTCGAGGCCGGCCGCGTGGTCGAGCAAGGCGACCGCGCCGCCCTGGCCGCCGATCCGGGCTCGCGGCTCGCCCGGCTGATGGCCGCGGCCGGCGATGGAGCCCTGCCATGACCGCGAGCGCCTGGGCGCATGGCTGGCGGATCGTGGCGGCGCGGCCGCTCACCTTCGCCGTCTATCTGGCGCACTATCTGGTCTTCTACACCCTGCCTCTGGCCAGCGGCCTGATCCTGCGCGCGGTGTTCGACACTCTCAGCGGCCGCGCGGCCGCCGGCCCCAATGTCTGGAGCCTGGTGGCGCTGATGGCCGGGGTGGAAGTCGCGCGGCTGGTGGTCATCTATTCGACCGTGCGCTTCGGCCAGGGCTTTCACCTGGGCCTGGCGTGGCTGATGCGTGGGGCGATGCTGAACTGGCTGGTTTCCGGTCCCGGCGCGCGCGCGACGATTGGCTCGGCCGGCGCGGTGGTCAGCCGCTTCCGCGACGATGTCGCGGCCGTGGACGACTTCATGGAGGCCTGGATCGATCTCAGCGGCGAGATGCTGCTCTGCCTGGGCGCGCTGGCCATCATGTTCGCCGTCAACGCCGCCATCACCACGGTGGTGGTGCTGCCCCTGATCGCCATCGTCACCCTCACTGACCGGCTGACCGGGCGTATCCAGGCCTTGCGCGCCGCCAGCCGCGAGGCGAGCGCCCAGATCGCCGGCTTCATCGCCGAGGCTTTCGGCGCGGTGCAGACCATCCAGGTCGCCACCGCCGAGGATCGGGTCGTCGCCCACCTGGATCGGCTGAACGAGGCCCGGCGACGCACCGCGCTCAGCGACCGGCTGCTCAGCGCCATCATGGACGGTCTCGCCGCCAACATCGCCGGTGTCGGCATGGGTCTGGTGCTGCTGCTGGCGGCGGGCGCCATGCGGCGCGGCGCGTTCAGCGTCGGCGATTTCGCCCTCTTCGCAGCTTACGTCGGCCTGGCCGGCGGCGGCCCGCGCTGGATCGGCCGCATCCTGGCGCGGCGCCGTCAGGCCGAGGTCTCCATTCTGCGGATGCAGGCGCTGATGCACGGCGCCGAACCGCTGGCCCTGACCGGCCGCGTGTCGCACGAACCGGACCTCGTCCACGCCGCGCCGCTGCAATCGCTCACGGTGTGCGGGCTCGGCTATGGCTTCCCGGACAGCGAGCGCGGGATCGCCGACGTCGACCTCGTCCTCGCCAGGGGCGGCCTCACCGTGATCACCGGCCCGGTCGGCGCGGGCAAGACCACCCTGCTGCGCTGCCTGCTCGGCCTGCTGCCGATCGACGCCGGAGAGATCCGCTGGAACGGCGTGATGGTCGAGGACCCCGCCAGCTTCATGGTCCCGCCGCGCTGCGCCTACACGCCCCAGGCGCCGCGCCTGTTCAGCGAGACCGTGCGCGACAATATCGGCATGGGTCATGCGGCGTCGGACGCCGCGATCGCGGCGGCGCTCGAACGGGCCGTCCTCGACGGCGATGTCGCCCGGTTGGGGGGGCTGGAGACCCTGGTCGGCGCCCGCGGCGTCACCTTCTCCGGCGGCCAGATCCAGCGCATGGCGGCGGCGCGGATGTTCGTGCGCGACGCCGAGCTGATGGTGTTCGACGACCTGTCCAGCGCCCTCGACGTCGAGACCGAGCGGCGCCTCTGGCAAGGGCTGGCGCACCGCGGCGACCAGACCGTCCTGGCGGTCTCGCACCGCCGCGAAGCCTTCCGCCGCGCCGACCATATCCTGGTCATGGACCACGGCCGCGTCATCGCGCGCGGAACCTATGAGGCGTTGGTGGCTGAAGGGATCCTTCCTTCTCCCCTTGCGGGAGAAGGTGGCCCCGAAGGGGTCGGATGAGGGGTCGGATGAGGGGTTGAAGGCCACATCCGGCAAATCTCAGAGCTCCTCCGCGGTTGCGGTGCGACCCCTCATCCGTCAGCTTCGCTGACACCTTCTCCCGCAAGGGGAGAAGGAACGCGGAGGTTCGACAGGCTAGTGCTGGGCGAGCGACGCGGATCACCGCGCCAGGCTCGGTTGCGACGCAAAACAGCCCGTGCTATCAGGCGCGCGGCTTAGGGCCAGGGGCGTTTGCCGCTCCGCCGGTTCGCGTGCTTTCCAAGCGCAATCAAGCCTTTCTAGGCCGTTCGCGGGTCTTCGCCGGCGGCTCGGCGGATTTAAATTTGGCGGATTGACGAGTGGCCAACGATTCCAAGGCTGGCGAGGTGGGCGCGCGCTATGCAGCGGCCCTGTTCGATCTGGCGAAAGACGGCGGTGAGATCGCGACGGTCAGCGCCGATCTCAAGTCGCTGAAGACCATGCTGGCCGAGAGCGCCGACCTGCGCAGCCTGGTCGGCTCGCCGGTGTTCGACGCCGAAGACAAGGCCAAGGGCCTGGCCGCCATCGCCGAGCGCGCCGGGTTTTCCCCGCTGACCAGGAAGTTCCTCGGCCTGCTGGCCGGCCAGCGGCGGGCGTCGGCTTTGCGCGACGTGATCACCGCCTTCGAGGCCCTGGCCGCCGCCTGGCGCGGCGTGGTTGCGGCCCAGGTGACCACCGCCATCGCGCTCAGCCCGGCCCAGACCAGCGGCCTCGCCGCCGCGCTACGCCTGGCGCTGGGCGCCGACCCCGAAATCGAGACCCGCGTCGATCCCGCCATCCTCGGCGGCATCAAGGTGCGCGTGGGCTCGCGCCTCTACGATGCTTCGCTGAAGTCGAAGCTCGACTCCCTCAAATTCGCCCTGAAGAGAGCGTAGCCAATGGACATCCGCGCCGCCGAAGTCTCGGCCATCCTGAAATCCCAGATCGCCAATTTCGGCGAAGAGGCCGACGTTTCCGACGTCGGCCAGGTGCTGTCGGTCGGCGACGGCATCGCCCGCGTCTTCGGCCTGGACAAGGTCGAGTCCGGCGAAATGGTCGAGTTCACCAAGGCCGGCGTCAAGGGCATGGCCCTGAACCTGGAACGCGACAATGTCGGCATCGTCATCTTCGGCGAGGACCGCGCCATCAGCGAAGGCGACGAGGTCCGCCGCCTGAACGAAATCGTCGACGTGCCGGTCGGCAAGGGCCTGCTCGGCCGCGTGGTCGATCCGCTCGGCAACCCGATCGACGGCAAGGGCCCGATCACCAATGTGGCCGAGCGCCGGCGCGTCGACGTCAAGGCGCCCGGCATCATCCCGCGCCAGGCGGTTACGGAGCCGATGTACACCGGCCTGAAGGTAATCGACTCGCTCACCGCCATCGGCCGCGGCCAGCGCGAACTGATCATCGGCGACCGCCAGACCGGCAAGACGGCCATCGCCGTCGACACCATCCTCAACCAGAGGTCGGTCAACGCCTCGGACAACGAGACCGAAAAGCTCTACTGCATCTATGTCGCCATCGGGCAGAAGCGCTCGACCGTGGCCCAGATCGTCAAGACGCTCGAGGAGCGCGGCGCGCTCGACTACACCATCGTGGTCGCGGCCACGGCGTCGGAGCCGGCGCCGCTGCAGTTCCTCGCGCCCTTCTCCGGTTGCGCCATGGGCGAGTGGTTCCGCGACAACGGCATGCATGCCCTGATCATCTATGACGACCTGTCCAAGCAGGCGGTCGCCTATCGCCAGATGTCGCTGCTGCTGCGCCGCCCGCCCGGCCGCGAAGCCTATCCGGGCGACGTCTTCTATCTGCACTCGCGGCTCCTGGAGCGCGCGGCCAAGCTCTCGGACGAGTTCGGCGGCGGCTCGCTGACCGCGCTGCCGATCATCGAGACCCAGGCCAACGACGTCTCGGCCTATATCCCGACCAATGTGATCTCGATCACCGACGGCCAGATCTTCCTGGAAAGCGATCTCTTCTACCAGGGCGTCCGGCCGGCGATGAACATCGGCATCTCGGTCAGCCGGGTCGGCGGCAACGCCCAGATCCGCGCCATGAAGGATGCCATGGGTCCGCTGAAGAGCGAGCTCGCCCAGTACCGGGAGATGGCCGCCTTCGCCAAGTTCGGCTCCGACCTCGACGTCGCCACCCAGCGCCAACTGGCCCGCGGCGAGCGCCTGACCGAGCTTCTGAAGCAGCCGCAATATGCGCCGCAGTCGGTCGAGGAGCAGATTGTGGCCCTCTATGCCGGCACCCGCGGCTATCTGGACGCCCTGCCGGCATCGGCGGTCGGCCGCTATCAGACCGAGCTACTCGCCCGGATGCACGCCGACCACCAGGACCTGCTCGATGGCATCCGCACCACCAAGCGGCTCGACGAGCCCCTCGAAGGCCAACTGAAGGCCGCGCTCGACGCCTTCGCCACCACCTTCGCCTGACCGGACGCTTAAGCCTTGGCCAGCCTTAAGGAGCTTCGCAACCGGATCGCCAGCGTCAAGGCGACCCAGAAGATCACCAAAGCCATGCAGATGGTGGCGGCGGCGAAGCTGCGCCTGGCGCAGGACCAGGCGCAGAACGCCAGACCCTACGCCCAGCGCATGGCCGCGGTGATCGCCAACCTGGCCGCCGGCGTCTCCGGCGCGGGCGCGCCCCGGCTGCTGGTCGGGACCGGCTCCGATCAGAACCAGCTGGTGGTGGTGGCCACCTCCGACCGCGGCCTGGCCGGCGGCTTCAACTCGTCGATCGTCCGCGCCGCGCGCGAGCACATCAATGGGCTGATCGCCGACGGCAAGACGGTGAAGCTGCTGGTGGTCGGCAAGAAGGCCCGCGACCAGCTTCGCCGCGGCTTCGGCGACCGTATCGTCGCCTTCCATGAGGCGGGCGCCAAACCCTCCCTGGAGATGGCCCAGCCGGTGGCCAACGAGATCCTCGCCCTGTTCGACGCCGGCGAGGCCGATGTGGTCACACTGTTCTTCAGCCGCTTCAAATCCGTCGTCACCCAGACCCCGACCAGCGTGCGGCTGATCCCGGCCGAGGTCCAGGCGGGCGCCGCCCAGGTCGACCTGAAGGGCGCGGCCTACGAATATGAGCCCGACGAGGAGACCATCCTCGCCACGCTCTTGCCCCGCAACGTCGTCGTGCAGGTGCTGGCCGCCATGCTGGAAAACCAGGCCGGCTTCTTCGCCGCCCAGATGTCGGCGATGGACAACGCCACCCGCAACGCCGGCGACATG
>DASYAQ010000151.1:0-1708 GCA_036501225.1 Caulobacteraceae bacterium
GGCGCCGGTGGTCAGGCCGAGGATGGACGAAGTGTTGACCACATGGCCCTCCTCGCCATGGGCGATCATGCCGGGCACGAAGGCGCGCACCCCGTTCATCACCCCCCAGAAATTGACCCCCATCACCCAGTCCCAGTCGGCCTGGCTCTGCGCCCAGATCGGCTTGCCGCCGCCGCCGGAGACGCCGGCATTGTTGCAGAGCACGTGCACCTTGCCGAAGCGGGCGTTGGCCGCCGCCGCCAGCCGCTCGACGCTGTCGTAGCTGGAGACGTCGGCCAGCTGCGGGTCGACCTCGAAATTGGCCCGCGTCAGCCGCTCGGCCGCCTTCATCAGGGCTTCCTCTTCCACATCGGCCATCACCACCTTCATGCCGCGGCTGGCCAGGGCCTCGGTCATGCCCAGCCCGATGCCGCTGGCCGCGCCGGTGACCACCGCGACCTTGCCCAGGAAGACTTGCATGGATTGAAGGCTCCGTTTCTTAAGATGCCGGCGAACCTTGTGCGCCGCGCGCGCAAAAGCCAATCCGAAAGGCCGCCGCCGATGACCGAAGCCACCGCCGCCGACATCGAAGCCTGGCGCGGCCACATCGGCCGCAGCGAAACCCGTGGCCAGATCATCGACGCCGAGATCATGCGCCGCTTCGCCGCCGCGATCGGCGCCGACCTGGACGTCGAGCGCAGGGCCCCGCCGCTGGCGCACTGGGCCTTCTTCCTGGAGGTGGTCGGGCCTGGCGACATCGGCCCCGACGGCCACCCCCGCCGCGACCGCGGCATCATGCCAGCCATCAGCCTGCCCCGGCGCATGTTCGCTTCAGCCGTCCTGCGGTTCGGCGCGCCTTTGGTTCTGGGCCGCGAGGCGGAACTCAGCCTGACCGTGGCCGATGTGAAGCATCGAGTCGGCAAGACCGGCCAACTGGTCTTCGTCGAGGTCGACCGCGTCCTGACCCAGGATGGCCGCGAGCGCGTCAACGAGCGGCAGACCATCGTCTATCGCGCCGCCGGCGAGGCGACGCCGGCGATTCAGCCCGTCGATCTGCCGGTGCGGCCGGGCGAGGAAGTCTGGGCGCCGAACCCAGTGGACCTGTTCCGCTTCTCCGCCGTCACGTTCAATTCGCATCGCATCCACTACGACCAGGCCTATGCGCAGAACGAAGAGGGCTATCCCGGCCTGATCGTGCACGGCCCCTTCACGGCGGTGAAGCTGGCCGCGCTGGCGGCGCGCGACCATCCTGCCGAGCCGATGAAAGCCTTCTCCTTCCGCGCCATGTCGCCGCTGTTCGCCGGCCAGCCCATCCGCCTGGCGCCCGGCCAGACCCCTGGCGACGTCGAAGCCATCCGCTGCGACGGCGCCACAGCCATGGCCGCCAGCGCCGCCTTCTAAGCCGGGCCTGACCGGCCGAACCGGCTGCGCGTCTAAGCCTTTGTTTTGGCCACGAAAAACACGAAAAACACGAACGGGTTGGTGTCAGCCGGGGCGTGAGGCGCCTAAAGCGCGTCCTTGGCGCGCAATCCTATTTTTCGTGCTTTTCGTGGTTCATCTTTCGTAGTGTGGTCCGGCCCGAGGTTAGCCCCAGAAGGCTTTCAGCCCGGCCGCGGCCTTACGCCCCTGTTCCAGGCCGGCCTTGGCGGCGGCGGGGCGGTGGCGCGGGTTCATCAGGTTGGCGCCGAACGCCGCCATGCTGGCCTCGTCGGGGGTGATCAGTTCGACC
>DASYAQ010000152.1:0-2454 GCA_036501225.1 Caulobacteraceae bacterium
CGCCACATAGCCGCCGCCGGAATAGCGCCAGAGCGCGCCGGGGGCGGTGTCGATGCGGACCTGAGGCGAGTTGGCCGGCGGCTGGCCGGCGAGCATCTGGTTAAGGGTCGGCAGCGGCGCTGTGGCGTCGTAGCCGGCGAAACCGTCCACGGTGGCGCCGGCGGGGTGGGTCAAAAGCTCGCGCAGGGTGATCGGCCGCCCAGAGGCGTCGGCGTCGCGCTGCAGGCTCCAGTCGCCCAGATAGGCGCCGACATCGACGTCCAGGTCCAGGCGCTTCTGCTCGGCCAGGCGCAGGGCGGTCATGGCCGTGACCGGCTTGCTGATCGAGGCGGCCTGAAAGAGGGTGTCCGGCGTCACCGGCGGCCCGCCTGGCTGGGTCACGCCATAGCCGCGCGCCCAGTCGATCCGGCCCTTGTGGATAACCGCGATGCTGACGCCCGGCACGTGCAGGGCCGCCATGCGGTCGGCCAGGGTGGCTGGCGGGATCGGCTCGCCCGCCACCAGCACCGGCGGGACCATGTCGTTTTCCACCCGCGCGGCCCGCGCCTCGGTGTTTGCCGCGGGATCGCGCGGCGCGAAGGTCACGGGGCGCGTCGGATCGGCGGTCAGCACGCCCGAGCGGACGGAATCGCCGTCCGGTCCGGTTCCCGGCTGCGAGGGCAGGCCCAGGCCCGGCAGCGGCTCGGGCTTCAGCCAGTCGGTCTGCATCGCCCAGTCATAGACCCAGCGGTCGCCCGCCGAGCGCAGGGCGACCGTCGCGCCAGAGGGGCATTTGTCGAGGCCGGTGGTCAGGGTCTCGCGATACTCGACCAGGCTGCCCGCGCCGCCGATGCGGGTCAGCACGCCCGAGCAGCCCAGGGTCGGGTAGTCGATGGTCCCATCGCCGGCGCCGTCGAACACCACCTCGATGCGCGGGATCTCCAGCGGATGACCGAGCCAGTCGACCTGGAGGCCGGTCCCGACCCAGCGCCCGATGGGACCGGACTTGGCGAGATTTTGGGCGGGGCTCTGGGCCGATGCGCGTGGCGCGGCGGCCAGGGTCAGCGCCAGGGCTGATACGGCCATGCCGGCGGCGCGGACAGAACCCCGCCGGACGCGCGCGCCACGATCCGCCATCCCCAACTCCCTCATCCCCAAAGGCCTCGTGCGTTCAGAATTTGACAAAACGTGTAATTTTGACATAACTCACCGCACCGGCCTAGGCAACCGGGCTCGCGCTGCCCCCCCACAGGCGCTGGCGCGTCGCTCGGGGGTCCCGGCGCGCGGCCCCGCCGCCGGGACCCGTTCGGGCTCGGACGGGTTGTCAACTCTCGGGATTTACGCCCATTCTGCCAATGGCGTGAACGAATTGAACATGCACGGACAGAGGTCCTCAAGGATGCGCGGCCAACATGGCTAGACCTGCCGAGAAGCCCTCCAGCCTTTCAGACAAGCAATGGCTCATGCGAGAGGCGTCCAAGATCACCTCGGCGCTTGGCGAAATGTTCTCGCCCATCTGCGAAGTCGTGTTGCACGATCTGACCGACCCGGAGCACGCCATCGTCCAGATCGAGAACAATCTGTCGGGCCGCTCGGTGGGCGACTCGGCGACGGAACTGGGCCTGGCCCGCATCGTCGATCCGAACTTCCCGGAAGTGCTGGCCAACTACGCCAACAACTTCTCGGACGGACGGCCGGTGAAAAGCACCTCGATCGGCCTGAAGGACAAGTCCGGCAAGTACATGGCCGCGATCTGCTTGAACCTGGACATCTCGTACATGAAGTCGGTGAGCGCCTATCTGGACGAACTCACCCGCATCAAGTCCGCCGAAACGCCGGTCGACGAGCACCTGTCCCGGCGCAGCGCCGACGTCTCGGCGCGTATCCTGGCCTTCTCGGCCAAGCGCAACCGCGATCCGCGCGCTCTGACCAGCGACGAGAAGAGCGAAATCCTGCGACAACTGGTGGACGAGGGCGCCCTGGAGCGCCGCGGCGCCGCCGAGACCATCGCCAACGTGCTCGGCGTCTCGCGCAGCAATATCTACTACTACATCAAGAAGGTGCAGCAGGCCTGAGGGCCGCGCCGCCCCAGCTTCAACTCTCCGCGTCCTCGTAGAACCGGGCCACCAGATCGTCGAGCAGGCGCACGCCGTAGCCGCTGGCGCCGTCGGGGATGGTGGCGATCTTGGATGGCGACTTCCAGACGGTCATGCCGACATCCAGGTGCGCCCAGGGCGTGTCGTTGACGAAGCGCTTGAGGAAGAGCGCCGCGGTGATCGCGCCGCCGAACCGGTCGCCAGTGTGCTTGAGGTCGGCCGCGCGGCTCTCCAGCGCCTTGGCGTAGTCGTCCGGCAGCGGCAGGCGCCACAGCCGCTCGTCGGTCGCGGCGCTGGCGGCCAGCAGGTTCGCCGCCAGGGTCTCGTCATTGCTGAACAGGCCGCCGATATCGCCGCCGAGAGCGGTCATGATCGCCCC
>DASYAQ010000153.1:0-4907 GCA_036501225.1 Caulobacteraceae bacterium
CGCGAAGCCGCCGGCGATCGGGGCGGCCAGTGCGCCGGCTTCGCTCCAGGTCTCCAGCGTCGAGGAGCGCGGATTGTCGGTCATGGCCATGCCTTTCGAGCCGTAGGCCTCGGCGCGCTGGTCATAGCCGTAGCCGCTGCGGCGGGTGTTGCTGATGCTGCAGAGGCGGCCCGAGGCGGTGCGCAGGACCAGCCGGGCGGTGTCGACGTCGCCGGCCTGACCGATGGCCGGATCGACGAGGCAACCGGCCAGGGCGAAGACCGATATCGGTTCCTCGTCCAGCAGCCAGCGGGCGGTGTCGAAATCATGGATGGTGAAGTCGCGGAACAGGCCGCCCGAGGCCGGGATGAAGGACGGCGGCGGCGGAGCCGGGTCATGATTGACGATCGCCAGGGTCTCCAGGGTCCCGATCGCGCCGGAGGCGATCTGGGTCTTCAGCGCCTGGAAATGCGGGTCGAAACGCCGGTTGAAGCCCACGTAGAGCGGCGATGAGGCGCCCGCGAAGGCGGCGACCCTGGCGCGCAGGCGGGCCAAGTCCAGGTCCAGCGGCTTTTCGCAGAAGACCGCCTTGCCGGCGGCGAGACAGGCCAGGGTGAAGTCCAGATGGGTGTCGGTGGCGCTGGCGACGATCACCCCGGCCAGGTCCACGTCGGCCAGGGCCTCGGCGAAGCTGGCCACCCCACAGCCGAGCTCGGCCGCCAGTGTCCTTGCCCCGTCGGACCGCGTCTCGATCAGATAGGCCAGGTCCAGGCGCGGGTTGGCCTTGGCGTCGCGGCCATGGATCTCCCCCATGCGCCCGGCGCCGATCTGAGCGACCTTGAAGGCGGGGCGCGGCATGGCGCCGCTCTTAGTCGAATGAGGCCGGCTTCCGCAACCACGAGCGGCGGGGGGAACCCGCCAAGATTTCGCCGCATCGCCAGGCTAGGCCGCAAGGTGATCAGGCGATCAGGCGAGCTGGAGGGCGTCATGAAAATACTTTGCATTCTCGCATCGGTGCTGGCGCTGGCCGGTGGCGTTGGGGCGGTGGCGAACGCGGCGCCTCCCGAGGATGTCGGCCCGGCGACGCCCACCGTGGGTCAGGTCGGCAAGGTGTTCGTGACCGTCGATGCGGCGTCCGACCACCTCAATGGCGACATCCGGGCCCACAACGACGCCATCGAGGCGCAGAACCAGGCCGCCCAGACCGCCTATCAGGCGCAACTGGCGGCTCTGGCGCAGGCAAATCAGGCGCAACAGGACGCCTATACGGCGGCGCTGACCGCCCATGACGCCAAGGTCGCCGCCGATATGGCGGCTTGGCGGGCGCGGGTGCAGGCCTGCAAGGGCGGCGACACCGCCCAGTGCGCGCAATCGCGTTCGGACTGAGCGCTTAGCCGACGACCAGCACCACCTTGCCGTGCGGATGCTGGCTTTCCAGGAAGCGATGCGCATCGGCCGCCTGGGCTAGCGGGAAGGTTTTGGCGACCTCGACCTTGACCTTGCCGGCATCGATCAGGGCGGCGATTTCGGCCAGCTCGGCGCCGTTCGGCGTCGCCATGTAGCGCTCGGCCTTCAGATGTTTTGCCGCCGCCCTGGCCTTGTCAGGCTCCTGGACCGTGGAGATCAGGGTCCCGCCCGATTTCAGCACCGCATAGGAGCGGGCCTGGGTCTCGCCGCCGACGACGTCGAAGACCAGGTCGACATCGTGGGCGGTGTCTTCGAACCGCTGGTTTTCGTAGTCGACCACATCGTCGGCGCCATAGCCGCGCACGGTCTCGAGCCCGTCGCGTGAGGCGGTGGCGATGACCCGTGCACCCTTGGCCTTGGCGAACTGCACCGCGAATCCGCCGACCCCGCCAGCGCCGCCATGGATCAGCACCGTCTGGCCGGCTTTCAGGCCGCCGTGGTCGAACAAGCCCTGCCAGGCGGTGGTGGCGGCCAGCGGCGCGCCCGCCGCTGCGATCATGCCGAGGCTCTTCGGCTTGGCCGCGGCGCCGCCGGGGATGACCACGGCGTATTCGGCATAGCCGCCGTCGGCCCAGGCGAGATGGGCATAGACCTCGTCGCCGATTTTGAACGCGCCCGCCGCCGTCTCGACCACGCCGGCGACGTCGCGGCCGAGGGTGACCGGCAGGTCGGACTCCTTGACCAGCGGATAGCCGCCCCTGCGGATCTTGTAGTCGACCGGATTGACGCTGGCCGCGGCGACCCGGATGCGCAGCTTGCCGTCCTCGGCGGACGGCTTGTCGATCTCGTCCAGCTGCAGCACTTCGGGACCACCGAAGCGGTGGATGCGGATGGCTTGCATGGGAGGCTCCGGTTTGACCGCACGGGTAACGGCGGCGTGGCCTGGAGCGTTCCGCCCTAGCGGTGCGCCTGGGCGCGCCAGGCCTCGTGGCGGGCGTTGGCTTGGTCGCCGCCGATGCGGGGCTCGAAGGTGCGGTCGTGACGGGTGAAGGCGGCGACGTCCGACCCCGCCAGTACGCCGACGCCGCGTCCGGCGCCGATGGCCGCGCCGCAGGCGGCGGCGTCGCGCAGGGCGTGGCGGGCGACGGGCAGGCCGGTGACGTCGGCCTGGATCTGCAGCAGCGCGTCGCTGGCCGCCAGGCCGCCGTCGGCCTTCAGCACCGTGGGCGCCGGAAGCTCGGTGGCGCCGATGACGTGGTCGAGGATCTCGCGCACCCGGAAGGCGACGCCTTCCAGCGCCGCGCGGGCGATCTCAGCCGGCCCGGTCGCGCCGCTCAGGCCGGCCAGGGCCGCCCGTCGCGCCGGATCGCCGTGCGGCGCGCCGAGGCCGTGCAGGGCCGGCAGGAAGGTGACGCCGCCGGCGTCCGCGACCGAAGCCGCCAGCGCCTCGAACCGGGCGTGGTCGCCGAGGCGCAGGGTGTTGCGCACCCAATCGACCGCCGAGCCGGCGGAAAAGACCATGCCCTCCAGGCAGAAGCGCGTCTCGCCGGCGACGTGGGAGACCACGAAGGGCGGCGTCGACATGCCGGCGAAGACGAAGCCGCCGCCGGTGCCGGCGTCCAGGGTGGCCGAGGTGCCGTAGGTGACCTTGACGTCGCCGGCGGCCTCGGCGCCGTGGCCGATCAGGGCGCTCTGCTGGTCGGCAATGATGGCGGCGATGGGGACTTCGGCGCCGAAGGCCGCCCGCGTCGTGGTCCCGATCGCGCCCCAGGTGTCGACCAGGCGCGGCAGGATGGCCTCGTCGAGTCCCTGAAGTTCCAGCAGCGCGCGGTTCCAGCCCAGGCTGGCCAGGTCGAGATAGCCCATGGGCCAAGCCTGGCTGCGGTCGGTGGCGTGCACGCCGCCGCTGAGCCTGAAGACCAGGAAGGCGTCAATATTGCCCACCGCCAGCCGCCCGGCGGCCGCCAGCGCCTTGGCGTCGGGCACAGCCGCGATCAGCGCTTCCAGCTTGGCGGCGGCCTGTTGCGGGGCGATGGCGTAGCCGGATCCCATCAGCTCGCGCGCCCGCTCCGTGCCCCGCAGGTCGCTCCAGACCAGCATCGGCCCGAGCGGCTTGCCGGTCTCTAAGTCCCAGGCCACCAGGCTGGTGCGCTGGGTGGTGACGCCGATGGCCGCCACGTCGGCGGGTTCGCGGCCAGCCTGGGCCAAGGCGGCGCGCATCAGCCGCCGCACGCTGGTCCAGATCGCGCCGGCGTCCTGCTCGACCCGGCCCGGCGCCGGCGAGGCCGTGCGCACCGAGGCCGAAGTCCGCGCGACGAGCTGGCCGTCCAGCGAAAAGAGGCAGACGCGGGCGGTGGTGGTGCCCGCGTCGATGGCCAGCAAGAGCTCAGGCATCGGGGATGAGCACGCCGGGGTTCATGATCCCGTTCGGATCCAGCGCCTGCTTGACCGTGCGCAGCAGGTCCAGGCCGCCGGCGCCCAGTTCGCGCTTCATGTAGTCGCGCCGGGCGCGGCCGATGCCGTGGTGGTGCGAGAGGCTGCCGCCGTGCCGGCCAGTGGCTTCCAATATGCGCCGCCATGCCTCGAAATAGGCGCTCTCCATGTCCGCCGGATCGGGCGGCAGGACGGCGAAGGTGAAGTAGAGGTTGAGCCCGCTGCGATAGACGTGGGAGCTGTGCGCCGAGGCGGCCAGGCAACCCGGAATTTCTCTCAGCGAGGTCACGGCGTCGACATAGACCGAGTTGATCCGGTCCCAGTCGGCGGAAACCTCGACCGTGTCGGCCACCATATTTCTGTCCAGGATCGCATCCCAGGGCGGCACATTATTGCGGTGGTCCAGCCAGTGCTCGACGATGTCGGCGGGCGCGGACGAAACCTGGGCCTTGGCGGCCAGCGCGGCGACGGCGGCGACCTCGGCCTCGACCAGCGCCTTCGGGCCCTCGTGAACCATCAGGATGACGCACTTGGTGAGCCGGCTGTCGAGGCGGCGGCTCTCGCGCTCGTCGTACTGGCGCATCACCGGCGGACGCCAGCCGGACTGGACGATCTCGCGCTGCAGCTCGAAGCCGGTGACCATGTCCGGCGCCTCGAAAGCCGAGAGCGCGCGGGCTTCGGGCGCACGGCGCAACGAAAAGGTGACGCCGGTGATCACGCCCAGCGCGCCTTCCGAGCCCATGATCAGGTTGCGCAGGTCCGGCCCGGCCGAGGCGCGCGGGCCCTTGCCCAGCACGGCGAACTCGCCGTTCGGCAGCACCGCCTCGATGGAATGGACGATGTCCTCGATATTGCCGTAGGCGGTCGAGAACTGGCCCGAGGCGCGGGTGGCGATCCACCCCCCCACGCTGCTGATCGCCACCGACTGCGGCCAGTGGCCGATGGTGAGGCCCTGTTCGGCGACGGCGGCCTCGGCCTCGGCGCCATTGCGGCCGGCGTCGAACCCGGCCAGCAGGTTGACCGGGTCTATGAAGCGCACCGCGTTCATGGCCGACATGTCGAGCAGGATGGCGTCGGGCCGGGCGATG
>DASYAQ010000154.1:0-14160 GCA_036501225.1 Caulobacteraceae bacterium
TGCCGCTGGCCATCGGCTGGGGCGAGGGCTCGGAACTGCGCCGGCCGCTCGGCATCACCATCATCGGCGGCCTTTTGGTCAGCCAGGTCCTGACCCTGTTGACCACGCCGGTGGTCTATCTCTACGTCGACCGCTGGCGGCGGCGGTCGAACGACGAAACCCACCTCGGCCGCGTCGGTTCTGGCCCGAATTCGCCGGACCTGCGGCCCGAGCCCGCCTAGGATGTCGGTTATGCCTTGCCTTCCCAAATCCCTCCGCTGGATGCTCCTGCTTTCCGCCGCCGCCGGCTTGGCGGCCTGCGAGGTCGGGCCCAACTATCACCGCTCGCCGGTCGAGACCCCGCCCGCCTTCAAGGAAGCGGCCGGGTGGACGGCGGCCCAGCCGGCGGACGGGGTCGATCGCGGCGACTGGTGGACGGTGTTCGACGATCCGCTGCTGAACCAGCTGGAAGCCCAGGTCGCGGTCTCCAACCAGAACCTGAAGGCGGCGCTGGAGGCCTATAACCAGGCCCACGACGTGGTGGCGCAGAACCGCGCCTCGCTCTTCCCCACCCTCGACCTGACCGGTTCGGCGACCTTGTCCAGCCACGGTGGCTCGTCGACGGTCACCAGCGCCGGCACGGTCGTCCAAGGCGGCAAACCGGTCAGCGAATACGAGGTCCAGCTCGGCGCCAGCTGGGCGCCCGATGTCTGGGGCAAGATCCGCCGCCAGGTCGAAGGCGCCAAGGCCAACGCCCAGGCCTCCTATGCCGATCTCGCCAACGCCCGGCTGTCGGCGCAAAGCACCCTGGCCGCCGACTATCTCGAGCTTCGCCTGCTCGACGCCCAGAAGGCGGTGCTGACCTCGACCGCGGCCGCCTACACCAAGGCGCTGACCATCACCCGCAACCAGTACGATGCCGGCACCGTCAGCAAGGGCGCCATGCTGCAGGCCGAGACCACGCTCCTGAACGCCCAGGCCAGTCTGGCGGACCTCGACACCCAGCGGACGGCCAGCGAACACGCCATCGCCGTCCTCATCGGCAAGCCGCCCGCCGACCTGACCATCGCGCCGGATCCCACCTGGAAGCCCAACCTGCCGCAAACGCCCGTCGCGCTGCCGTCCACCCTGCTAGAGCGCCGC
This sequence comes from Caulobacteraceae bacterium, assembly GCA_036501225.1. Taxonomy (GTDB): domain Bacteria; phylum Pseudomonadota; class Alphaproteobacteria; order Caulobacterales; family Caulobacteraceae; genus Poindextera. The sequence continues at coordinate 1,123 of DASYAQ010000154.1, forward strand.
CCCGATATCGCCGCCGCCGAACGCGGCGTCGCGTCGGCCAACGCCCAGATCGGCGTGCAGGTGGCGGGCTATTATCCCAACCTCACCCTCTCCGGCTCCGGCGGCCTGGCCAGCACCAATATCGGCCAGCTGTTCAATGCCTCCAGCGAACTCTGGTCGATCGGCGCCAACGTCGCCCAGACGGTGTTCAACGGTGGCCTGACCACCGCCCTGGTTCGCGAGGCCAAGGCCGCCCACGACCAGGCCATCGCCCAGTACCGCCAGGCCGTGCTGACCGCCTTCCAGCAGGTCGAGGACGACCTCTCCGCCTCGCGCGTGCTGCAGAGCGAGGAGCCGTTGCGCCAGGACGCCTCGAACGCCGCCGACGAGGAGGAGACCATCGCGCTGAACGAGTACCGCGCCGGCACGGTCGACTACACCACCGTGGTCACCGCCCAGGCCACCGCGCTCAGCGCGCGCCAGACCCTGTTGACCATCCAGGTCCAGCGCATGACCACCGAGGTCAGCCTGATCGAGGCGCTCGGCGGCGGCTGGTCGACGACCCAACTGCCGAAGTCGTGACTTTGTCGTGGGCCTCCTGCTAAGCTCCTGACCTTAAGGGCCGCGCGACGGCCAGGGGCATAGGAGCATCGCGCGTGAAGATTTCGGCATCGCGGGTCTGGCTCGTCGCCCTCATCGCGCCGCTCGCGCTGGCGGGGTGCGGCGTCAACACCATTCCGACCGACGAAGGCCGCGCCCAGGCGGCCTGGGCCGACGTCCAGGCGCAATACCAGCGCCGCGCCGACCTGGTGCCCAACCTGGTCGCCACCGTCCAGGGCTATGCGCAACAGGAGAAGAGCGTGCTGGTGCAGGTGACCCAGGCGCGCGCCCAGGCCACTCATGTGAGCGTCGACGCCTCCACCCTGACCGATCCGGCCAAGTTCCAGGCCTATCAGCAGGCGCAGAACCAGCTCTCCGGCGTGCTCGGCCACCTGCTGTCGATCACCGAGAACTATCCGGACCTGAAGTCGAACGCCAACTTCCTGGCCCTGCAGTCGCAGCTCGAAGGCACCGAGAACCGCATCGCCATTTCGCGGCGCGACTTCAACGAGGCGGTGCGGGTCTACAATACCGACCTGCACACCTTTCCCGGCGTGATCTGGGCCTCGACGCTCTACAAGTCGGAAAAGCCGATGCAGCTGTTCGAGGCCACGGCCGACGCCCAGGCCGCGCCCAAGGTCAGTTTCCCAGCGCCGACGAACCAATAGCGGCCGGATGATCCGCTCCCTGATCGCGCTCGCGCTGACTGCCTTCGTGCTGGCGGCGGCGCCGGCGCGGGCCGCGCCGACCTTTCCGGCGCTGACCGGCCGCGTCGTCGACGACGCGCACGTGCTCTCGGCCCAGACCCAGGCGGACCTGACGTCCAAGCTCGCCGCCCTGGAGCAGAAGACCGGCGACCAGGTGGTGGTGGCGACCCTGCCGTCGCTGCAGGGCTACGAGATCGAGGACTACGGCTATCAGCTTGGCCGCGCCTGGGGCATCGGCGAGAAGGGCAAGAACAACGGCGCCATCCTCATTGTCGCGCCGACCGAGCACAAGGTTCGCATCGAGGTCGGCTATGGCCTCGAACCGGTGCTGACCGACGCGTTGTCCAGCGTCATCGTTCAGGAACAGGTGCTGCCCAAGTTCCGCGCCGGCGACATCGAGGGCGGGGTGGTCGCCGGGACCGACGCCATCATCGCCCAGCTCGATCTCGACCCGGCCCAGGCCCAGGCCGCCAACCAGGCGGCGGAGCAGAAACCGGCGCCGCATCCCAATCCGATCCCCGTCATCCTGTTGCTGATCTTCGTCTTCTTCGCCCTCGGCGCGCTGTTCCGGCGCGGCGGCGGCTTCTGGGCCCTGCCCTTCCTGTTCATGGGCGGCGGCAACGGCGGCTTCGGCAGTGGAAGCGGCGGCTTCGGCAGCGGCGGCGGGGGCTTCAGCGGCGGCGGCGGCTCGTTCGGCGGCGGCGGCGCCTCGGGGGGATGGTGAGATGCTGAGTCCCGCCGATCACGACCGCCTGCACGACGCGCTCGCCAAGGCCGAGGCCGCCACCCGCGGCGAGATCTTCTGCATCGTCGCCCGCGAGAGCGCCGCCTACCGCGAGGTTCCGCTGGCCTGGGCGGCCGTCGTCGCCCTGCTCGGCCCCTTGCTCGCGCTCACCCTGGGCCTGCGCCCGGCCATGCTGCTCAGCCCGCTGCAGGGCGGTTGGACGGCGGCCCATGCCGGCGCGCTGGAAGCCGCCAGCATGGCGGCCGTGGTCGCCTATGCGGTGGCGCAGGTGATCCTGTTCGTGGCTGCCCTGGCCCTGGTCTCGATCCCGCCGGTGCGCCGGCTGCTGACGCCGGGCTTCGTCAAGAAGGCGCATGTGCATGCGCGCGCGCTGGAACAGTTCGCCCATCGCCGCCATGCCGCCCGCGCGCCGACCGGCGTGCTGATCTACGCCTCGACGGCGGAACGCTGCCTCGAGATCGTCGCCGACGAGGACATCCAAGAAAAGGTCGGCGAGGCCTATTGGAACGAGGCCATCAAGGCCGCGACCGCCAAGATCCGCGCCGGCGACGCGGTCGGCGGCCTGATCGCCGCGGTGGAGCTGTGCGGCAAGGCCCTGGCCGAGAACTTCCCGAGCGACGGGACGCCGCGACCGGCGTCGACGGACGAGGTGAGCGAGATCTAGCAAGACCCCGCCCGCGCCCGCCCATAAGGCCGTTCATCCCGCGAAGGCGAGGACCCGGGTTCGGACGTTCGCTAGGTCCGCTTTCCCGCTGAACTTCAGTGACCGCCGGCCACCACCCGCCTCTTGGGGCGACCCGAAGCGGCGGGCAGGGGTGGCGGCTATTGACAGACGATGTTCACCTGCCGACACTTCCCTTGGCTCGGTTGGCGCACCCGCCGCTTGCATCCCGAAAGGGAGTGGCGAACGCGCCCTAGATCACCCTTTAACGACCTTCCCCTGGTGGATGGGTCGGTAACGCAAGCGCCGGCGCTCTCGTCCGCCATCGAAGGACACGTGAAATGCGCGATTACCGCGACGCAAAACCCATGGCCCAGAGCTTAAGAAAGGCTCTTGCCGCCAACGGCATAACCCAGACCCACAGCCAATGCCTGGAGCTAATCGCCCACGCGTTCGGCCTCGACAACTGGAACACTCTGCTGGCGAAGATCGAGCCCGAACAGCCGGACTCACCCACCCTGTCGGCTGGCCAGGTTGTGACTTCCGCCCACCAGCAGCGTGTGCTGCGGATGTCCGCCGAAGAGGCACAGCCAAGCCAAGTCTACAGCATGCCCGTCATTCCCATGCGAAACCTTGTGATCTTGCCCGGCATGACTGTGCCCCTATTCGTTGGGAGGCCGAAATCCGTGCGCGCGGTCGAGCGCGCTTTGTCCGCTGACCAGCGGATGTTCGTCGTTGCCCAGAAGAGCGCTGAGGACGACGCGCCGACCGCAGCGGACTTGCAAGTGGTCGGAGTGATCGCCGAAATCGTACAATGCCTGAAGCTGGAGGGCGGCACCCTGAAGGTGCTCGTGAAGGCGGGTCGCCGCGCGCGGCTCACGCAGCTAAACGATGGTGAGGTGCTCGAAGCGCAGATCGAGACATTCGAAGCGCCCGTCGCGGACGAAGCAGTACAAACCCTCGCACGCGAAGCGCTCGAACAATTCTGGCGCTCCGCCAATCTCGATCCTTCCGACCCGCCGCTGGCACTGAAGCATCTGCGACAAATCCCAGAACATCAGCCCTCGGCGCTTTCCGACCAGATCGGTCCCTTGGTAGTCACCCGACTCGATCAGGCCCAGGCGCTCCTGGAGATCACCGACCCCGCCGAACGACTCAAGAAGCTGATCGCACTGATGAGCGTCGAGCGGAAAGCCGCCTAGATCACGATGATTTTGGATTGAATCAATCCAAAATCATAAGCGTGATCGATCCCTGAGAGTTAGGGCGGGTTGCGGGCGGAAAACCGCTTCGCACTTTTCCGCGGGCCCGCTCTGGTTCTCCCCAGCCTCATCCCGGACCAGACGGACCACCGGTCCGGGATCGCTGGAAACTTCAGCCCCAATGGATAAACCCGGTATCGCAGGGCCGTCCTTGGAACGGCAGCTTCCCATCCGGGCATCACCGCGCGGGTTGAGCGGATCAGGGCGTCGCCGTCGCCTTTTGCCGCGTCGCTTCCAGCGCGCTGACGAAGGCTTCCCGCCAGGCGGTGACGTCGTCCTTGCGCACCCCGTCGAACAGCGCCCGATAGCGGCGTTTGCGTTCGGCGAGGTCCATGGTCAGGGCGCGTTTCAGCGCCTCGGACAGCTCTTCGTGGCTGAAGGGATTGACGATCAGCGCCTCCTTCATCTGCAGCGCCGCGCCGGCGAAGCGGGAGAGGATGAGCACGCCAGGGTCCTCGGGGTTCTGCGCGGCGACATATTCCTTCGCCACCAGGTTCATGCCGTCGCGCAGCGGGGTGACCATGCCGACGCGGGCGGCGCGATAGACCCCGGCCAGCTCGTCGCGGCGATAGTTGCGGTTCACATAGCGGATCGGCGACCAGTCGGTGTCGGCGAAGGCGGCGTTGATGCGGCCGGACAGGGTGTCGAGCTGGGTGCGGATGTCCTGATAGGTGTCGACGTCGTCGCGCGACAGCGGCGTGATCTGCAACAGGAAGACCTTGCCGTGAAAGTCGGGATTGTCTTTCAGGAACAGCTCGAAGCCCAGGAACCGCTCATCCAGCCCCTTGGAATAGTCCAGCCGGTCCACACCGACGATCATGGAACGGAACACCGACTGGGCGGCCATGCGGTCGTACATGCGCACGGCGGCGGCCGAGCGGATCTGGACGGCGAACTCCTCCGCATCGATACCGATCGGGAAGGCGGCGGCGCGGACGGTCTTGCCGAACGCCTCCTGCACGCCGTCGCCCAGGGCGTGGCCGCCGACCTCATGCACCAGATAGTCCTCGAACGCCTCCAGCCACTCGGTGGTCTGGAATCCGATCAGATCGTAGTCGAACAGGGCCTCCACCAGCTGCCGGTGCCGGGGCAGGGTGGTGACCAGCTGCCGCGCCGGCCAGGGGGTGTGCAGGAAGAAGCCGATCCGGTTCCTGACCCCGAGCCGCCTCAGCTCCCGCGCCATCGGGATCATGTGATAGTCGTGAATCCAGACGAGATTGTCAGGCTCGATCAGCGGACGGATGGTCTCGGCGAAGCGGCGGTTGACCCGGTCATAGCCCTGGTTGAACGACCGGTCGTAGGCGGCCAGGTCGATGCGGTAGTGGAAGACCGGCCACAGCGTCTTGTTGGCGTAGCCGTTGTAATATTCTTGAACGTCGATGTCCTCCAGGTCGATGGTGGCGATGGTGACGCCGTCGGCCTTGGTGGTGGTGATCTCGCCGGTGAACTCGGGCGTGGTGTCGCCGCTCCAGCCGAACCAGAGGCCGTTATAGGCGCGCAGGCCCGCGGTCAGCGCCATGGCCAGGCCGCCGGTCTGGGCCGCGCCGCGCCCGGCCGGTCTGGAGATCCGGTTGGAGACGACGATCAGCCGGCTCATCTGACCGAACTCCACGGTCGCGACAGCAGGGTGGCGCAGTTGATCAGCCCGACCAGCGAATAGGTCTGTGGATAGTTGCCCCAGAGCCGCCCGTCCTTGAGGTCGATATCCTCCGAAAGCAGGCCCGACGAGGTGCGGTGGCTGAGCATCTGTTCGAACAGTTCGCGCGCCTCGACGCCTCGGCCGCTCAGGTGCAGGGCCTCGATGAACCAGAAGGTGCAGACGTTGAAGGCGGTCTCCGGCTCGCCGAAATCGTCGTCGGCATAGCGCATCAGATAGGGCCCGCGCTTCAGCTCGCTTTCGATGGCGGCGAAGGTCTTCAGGTGGCGCGGATCGTCCGGCGCGATGAAGCGGACATCGACCATCTGCAGCAGGCTGGCGTCGAGCTCGGCGCCGCCGAAGCTGGCGGCGAAGCGATCCTTCCCGGCGTTCCAGGTCTCGCTCTCGATCCGCACCCGGATGGTGCTGGCGCGGTCGTGCCAATAGGCGACGCGATCGTTCAGGCCCAGCCGCTCGGCGGCATTGGCCAGCCGGTCGCAGGCCGCCCAGCACATGACCGCGGAATAGGTATGGACGCGCGCGATGGTGCGAAACTCCCACAGGCCCGCATCCGGCTCGGCGTGCAGCAGGAAGGCGCGCTCGCCCACCTTCTCCAGCGCCTGGAAGTCCTCGACCGTCGCCGGGCGCAGCAGACGATCGTCGAAAAAGGCCTGCACCGAGGACAGGATTATCTGTCCGTAGACGTCGTGCTGCAGGTGCTCGTGCGCCTGGTTGCCGGCGCGCACCGGTCCCATGCCGCGAAAGCCGGGCAGGGCCTCGACGATGCGCTCGCCGAGCGCCGGTTCCAGCCCGACGCCGTAGACCGGCTGGATGTGGCCGCCCTTCGACTGGTCGATCAGGTTGCGCAGGTAGCGGAGATAGTTTTCCAGCATGTCGGCCGCGCCCAGACGGTTGAGCGCCTGCACCACGTAATAGGCGTCGCGAAGCCAGCAGTAGCGGTAATCCCAGTTGCGCCCCGAATGCGGCGCCTCGGGAATCGAGGTGGTCATGGCCGCGACGATGGCGCCGGTCTCCTCATAGGCGCAGAGTTTCAGCGCGATGGCGGCGCGGATCACCGCCGTCTGCCATTCCAGCGGCACCGACAGCGTGCGCACCCATTCGCGCCAGCCGGTGAGCGTTTCGCGCAGCATCCGCTCGCAGGTGGTCAGCACATCGGCGTCCAGACCCTCGTCGGGGCCCAGGAACATGGCCAGGTCCTGTTCCAGCCGGAAGGTGCGCCCGCTGAGGATGTGCGAAACCGGACAGTTGGTGGTCATCCGCAGGGTCAGGTCGGAACAGAGGAAGCGGATATGGTTGGAGCCCGAGGTCCGTTCCGCCGCCCGCCCGCCCCAGTCGGCGGTGGGCGCCAGCCGTATGCGGATGTTCGGCGCGCCGGCCAGCGGCCGTATGATGCGGATGAAGGCGGTCGGCCGATAGATGCGGCCGTACTGGCCGTAGCGCGGCGAGAAGTCGAGGATTTCCAAGGCCGCGCCGTGGCTGTCGACCAGCTCGGTGCGCAGGACGGCGGTGTTGCGCAGGTAGTCCTGCCGCGCCTCGGCCAGGTCGATCATGTCGACCGCCCAGGTTCCCTGAGCGGCCGCCTCGCCCGGGTCGCGATCGCTGAGCAGGCTGGAAAAGACCGGATCGGAATCGAAGCGGGGCACGCAGGCCCAGACATAGCGGCCCAGGCGGTCGATCAGGGCGCTGACCGCGCAATTGCCGATCGGGGCGAGGTCGAGATCGCCGGTCATCTCGTCCATCAGGCCGCTCCGGTTCGCGAAACGGCCGCGCTCAGCCAGTCGAACACCGCCTCGACGCTCTCCAGCCGCATGCGCGCGGCGCTTGGCCGGGCCCGTCCGACCAGAACGCCGAAGCCGCCGGCGGCTTCGGCGGCGGCAAAACCGTGCTCGTCGGTCAGGTCGTCGCCGACGAACACTGGCCGCGATCCGGCGAAGGGGGGCTCGGCCATGAAGGCCATGAGCGCATCGCCCTTGTCCGGGCCCGGCGTGCGCAGCTCGGCCACCATCTGACCCCATTGCGCCACCAGGTCGTCGGCGGGGGTCAGGCGCTCAACCACCTCGCGCACGGCGGCGAGGGCGGCCGGGGCCGCGCGGTAATGGATGCCGACGCTCGCCCCCTTCTCCTCGACCACGGCCCCCGGCCAGGCCTGGGCGACGGCCTCGAACGCCGCCTTGGCGCCGGCCACGGCCCGGCTGGGCTCGGCGCGCCAGGTGCGGCCGCCGGCCAGCCGCCGCTCCAGGCCGTGGACGCCGGCCAGGGACGCGACGGAGCCGTCCAGGATGCGGTCGAGATCGGCGATGGTGCGGCCGCTGACCACCGCCAGCCGCCCGCCGAGCGCGGTCTGCAGCGCCTGCATCAGCTGGGTGCGCGCCGCCTCTGGCCGGACGTGCTCGGGGCGCGATACGATGGGCGCCAGGACGCCGTCCAGGTCGAGAAACAGCGCCACGCCCTCCAGGCTCAGGGGCCCCGGCCGTTCCGGAGGCTCGCTGACCTTCAGCGGCTCATCGGCTCGGTTGGTTCCCGCGCGACTCATCGGCTCTCCTTCAGGACTCGAGCGATTCCGCATCGCCGCATGATAGGGCGCACGGCCCGGGCCTTCACCGAAAACTGTCGTCGCGCCGACAGCGTTTTTGCGCCAAAGCTCTCAGCGGCATCAACCGGGACATCATAGGCGCGTGAGCGAGGCAGGCGAGAGCGATCCGGAGCGTCAGGCCGAGACGCGGCATAAGATCGCCAACATCTTCCAGCTGCTCTCCACCCTGACCCGCATGCGGTTGCAGCGGGCCGAGGAGCCGCAGAGCCGCCGGCATCTGTCGTGGATACTGGACATGGTCACGGCGCTTGGTGTGCTGCAGCACCGGCTGAACAGCCCGGGCGGCGACGACTTCGGACTCTATATCCAGGACATGGCCGGCCAATGGCGGCGCGGTTGCGCGGGCCGGCCGATCGAGATCGTGCTTGTCGTCCAGCCGCTGCGGATCCCCGAAAACCACGCCTCGGCGCTGGCCCTGATCGTCAACGAACTGGTGATGAACGCCATCGCCCACGGTTTTCCCGACGAACGCTCGGGCAAGATCAGGATCGAACTCGAACAGCTGGGCGCGCGCGCGGCGCTGACGGTCAGCGACGACGGCCAGGGCTACGACCCGCGGGCCGTCGAGACCGGCCGACTGGGGCTCTGGCTGGTCAACGGCCTGGCCGCCCAGGTTCGTGGCGCGCTGACCACGACCTGCGACAACGGCGTGCGCAGCCGGCTGGAATTCCCGGTCGTCGGCAGGCCAGTTTAGCGCCGGCGGAACGATGTGACCGGGTTGGGGCGTTAAAGACCGGGTTTTGAAGGTCGTAACGCGCCCATGACGACCGGTCCGCGCCGCATTTCCCGCTCTTTCTGGTGGGCGCTCGGCCTTTCGAGCGTCGTGATCCTGGCGGTCGCCCTCTTCCTGGCCTGGTTCAACTGGAACATGCTGCGCGGGCCGATCGCGCGCGAGGCGTCGGCCAGGACCGGCCGGCAGGTGCGCATCGACGGCAATCTCGCGGTCCATCTGTGGTCGTGGACGCCCAGCGCCACGGTCGATGGGCTGAAGATCGGCAACCCAGCCTGGATGGGCGGCGGCGATGTCGCCGACATCGATCGGTTGACGGTCGCCGCCAGGCTCCGGCCGCTGCTGTTCGGCCAGTTCGACCTGCCGCTGGTGCGGGCCGAGCACCCGACCCTCGAGTTCTATCGCGACGCCGCCGGCCGCACCAACTGGCAGTTCGGGCGCCCGAACCAGCCGGCCAGGCTGCCGCCGATCCAGCACTTCGTCATCGACAACGGCCATGTGCGACTACTCGACAGGAAGCGCGGCCTGATCATCGTCGGGACCATGCAGTCGAGCGAGACCGGCGGCGGGCAGGGGTCTTTCCATCTGGTCGGCAAAGGTTCGATCAATCGCGATCCCTTCCTGATCACGATCGTCGGCGCGAAGCTGATCAATGTGCGTCACGACCGGCCCTATCCGTTCGACGCCGACATCCGCGCCGGCGACACCCACGTCACCGCCCACGGGGAACTGCCCAAGCCATTCGACTTTGGTCAGATCCGCACCGACCTGACCGTCTCGGGAAACAATTTCGCCGACCTCTACTACCTGACCGGCCTGGCCCTGCCGATGTCGCCGCCCTACCGGCTGAGCGGCGAGCTGCTGCGCAACGGGACCAGCTACACCTTCCACAGGGTGGTCGGCCGCGTCGGCGCCAGCGACCTGGAAGGCGTGTTCACGGTGGATCGCGAGCCGGACGACCGGCCGGACCTGCACGCCGACCTGCACTCGCGGCTGCTCAATATCGCCGACCTGGGCTCGCTGATCGGCGCGCCGACCTCCGGGATCGCCAAGACCCCGGCGCAGCAGGCGGAGGCCGCCAGGCTGAGGGCCGCGGGTCGGTTGCTGCCCGATGCGCAGCTGAGCATGACCCGCGTGCGGGCCATGGAGGCCCTCGTGCATTACAAGGCCGCCTCGGTGCAGGCCGGCAAGCTGCCCCTGCGCACCTTTGCGCTCGACCTGACCCTCGACCACGGGGTGCTGACCGCCGATCCGGTGTCGTTCAGCCTGCCGCACGGCGATCTGACGGCGCACGTCCGGATCGATGCGCGGTCGAGCACGCCGGTCACCGATCTCGACGGCCGCATCGTCAATCTTCGCATGGAGGATTTCCTGCACAGCGCCGGTCCGCCGGCGCTGGAGGGCCTGGTCGAGGCGCACGCCAAGCTGCACGGCCCCGGCGGCTCGGTGCATGACGCAGCCTCCAGCGCCGACGGCAGCCTGACGGTGGTGGCGCCACATGGCGAGATCCGCCAGGCCCTGGCCGAACTGCTCGGCATCGACGTGGTCAAGGGGCTCGGCCTCTACCTGGCCAACGACCAGAGCAAGACCGGGGTGCGCTGCGCGGTGGCGGACTTCCAGGCAAACCACGGCGTGCTCACCGCCCGCAATCTGGTTCTCGACACCGATCCGGTGCTGGCCACCGGCAAGGGCACGGTCGACATGCGCACCGAGACCATCAACCTGGTCCTGCAGGGCCATCCGAAGAAATTTCAGCTGATCCGGCTGAACGCGCCGATCACCATCAGCGGCAAACTGCGGTCGCCGAAGATCGGGGTGAAGGCCGGCCAGATCGGGGTGCAGGTGGTCGCGGCGGTGGCGCTGGGCGCCTTCCTCAGCCCGGTCGCCGCCATCCTGCCCTTCGTCGATCCGGGCCTGGCCAAGAACGCCGATTGCGCCGGCCTGACCGCCCAGGCGCAGGCCAAGGGCGCGCCGGTGAAGGCGGCCGCGGCGGCTCGGTAGTCACGGCTGCCCAGGCGGTGGCCTGAACGGATTTTGCGTCGTAGATAGAGCCCAGCCCCGGCCATGACATTGCGAGCCGGTGAGATTTGGGAGTGAGACGCGAATGATTGAAACCAAGGAATTGCTCGACCCGGCCCGGGTCGCCGAAATGTCCGCCAAGGGGATGATGTCATCCCTCTATGCGCAGCTGAAGCCCGACGCGGTCGCGGTGTACGGGCCGCGCAGCCGGCGCAGCTTCGCCCAGCTGAACGCCAACGCCAACCGGCTGGTGGCGGCGCTCGCCCGCGCCGGTGTTGGCGATGGCGACCATATCGCGCTGATCTGCGGCAACACCGTCGAGTTCGTCGAGGTGCTGGCCGCGGTCTATCGCTCCGGCCTGCGCCTGACTCCGATCAACTGGCACCTGAGCCCGCCCGAGGTCGCCTATATCGTCGGCGACTGCCAGGCGAAGGCGCTGGTCGCCTCGGCCGATTTCGCCGCCGCCGCCCTGGCCTCGCTGAACGACAATCTGAAGATCAAACTGGCCATCGGCGGCGAGATCGAGGGCTTCGACAGCTACGAGACGGCCCTGGCGGCGGAGAGCGACGCCGATCCGGTCAATCCGGTGCACGGCACCACCATGATGTACACCTCCGGCACCACCGGCCGGCCGAAAGGCGTCTTCCGCGCCCGGGCCATGGTGATCCCGCCGACCTGGGGCGAGGGCTCGCCCAAGGGCTACGACATCAACGAGGACGTCAACCTGTGCTGCGGACCGGCCTATCACGCCGCGCCGCTGGCCTTCGACATCGCCCAGCCGCTCAACGCCGGGGTCACCATCGTGCTGATGGAGCGGTTCGATCCCGAGGAACTGCTCAAGACCATCGAAAAGTACAAGGTGACCCACACCCACATGGTCGCCACCATGTTCCAACGCATCCTGGCCCTGCCCAAGGCGATCCGGGAGAAGTACGACGTCTCGTCGCTGCGCCACATCCTGCACGGCGCGGCGCCGACGCCGCCGGAGATCAAGCGGGCGATGATCGAGTGGCTGGGCCCGATCATCAACGAATACTACGCCGCCAGCGAAGGCGGCGGCGCGTTCATGATCAACTCCGAGGAGTGGATGAAGAAGCCGGGCAGCGTCGGGCGCCTGCTGCCGGGCTCCGGCACCCGTCTCATCAACGACAAGGGCGAGGACGTCCCGGTCGGCGAGGTCGGCCAGATCTATTTCCCGCACAGCCCCATCGCCCGGTTCGAATACTACAACGACAAGGCCAAGACCGAGGCCGCCGAGCTGGCCGGCGGCAGCCACTTCACCGTCGGCGATATGGGCTATGTCGACGAGGACGGCTTCCTCTTCCTCACCGGCCGCACCGCCGTATGCATCATCTCGGGCGGGGTGAACATCTATCCGCAGGAGGTCGACAACGAGTTCGTCCGCCATCCGGCCGTGCGCGAGACCTGCACCGTCGGCGTGCCCAATACCGAGTGGGGCGAGGAGGTGAAGGCGGTGATCGCGCTCTATCCCGGCTACCAGCCGACGCCGGAACTGGCCAAGGAGCTGCTCGACTTCATCCGGCCGAGCCTGGCCGGCTACAAGATGCCGCGCAGCGTCGACTTCGTCGACGACATCCCCCGCTCCGAAGCCGGCAAGGTCCAACGCCGCCAGGTCCGCGCCCCGTATTGGGCGGGGCGGGACAAGCAGATCTAGTAATTCTGCGGGTTGATGAGCGGTCTCAAAAGATCCGCTCATCCCCGCGAAGGCGGGGACCCAGGTTTTTTTTATCCTGAGGCTCCGAGGTTCGGCCAGGCTGCGGGATTCGACACAAAGCACACCAAGCACACCAAGAAGAGCAAGGGTCAGCGCCGACCCTTGGTGTCCTTCGTGTACTTGGTGGTGAAAGCTGACGTCCCGCTTGCGCGGGACCAACCGAAAAAAGCCTGGGTCCCCGCTTTCGCGGGGATGAGCGGGCAAATTTACCCGCTCAACCGTCCCGAAGACTGATCAGATCTGCTTGTCCCGTCCCGCCCAATACGGGGCGCGGACCTGGCGGCGTTGGACCTTGCCGGCTTCGGAGCGGGGGATGTCGTCGACGAAGTCGACGCTGCGCGGCATCTTGT
>DASYAQ010000155.1:0-4901 GCA_036501225.1 Caulobacteraceae bacterium
GCGCAAGTTCCGCGGCTTCCTGGCGCCGGAATACAACATCCAGTGCGTCGAGGCGGCCGTGAACTCAGGCTCCTTCGAAGAAGGCCTGAAGGTCGAGCGCAAGCTGTTCATGGAGCTGATGATGGGCCCGCAGTCGGCGGCCCAGCGCTATTCCTTCTTCATCGAGCGCGCCGCCCAGAAGATCCCCGGCATCGGCCCGGAGGTGGAGACCCTGCCGATCGGGAAGGTGGGCGTCGTCGGCGCCGGCACCATGGGCGGCGGCATCGCCATGAACTTCCTCAACACCGGCATCCCGGTGACCATCGTCGAGGTGCAGGAAGCCGCCCTGGAGCGCGGCCTAGGCGTCATCCGCAAGAACTACGAGCGCTCGCGCACCGCCAAGCCCGAAGAGACCGAGGCGCGCATGGCTCTGCTCTCCGGCTCGCTCGACTTCGACAAGCTGGCCGACTGCGACCTGATCATCGAGGCCGTGTTCGAGCGGATGGACATCAAGAAGGACATCTTCGCCCGCCTCGACAAGGTCGCCAAGCCCGGCGCGATCATGGCTTCGAACACCAGCTATCTCGACATCGACGAGATCGCCTCGGTGACCAGCCGGCCGCAGGACGTGATCGGCCTGCACTTCTTCTCGCCGGCCAACGTCATGAAGCTTCTAGAGATCGTGCGCGGCGAGAAGACCGCCAAGGACGTGATCGCCACCTCGATGAAGCTCGCCAAGCAGATCGGCAAGATCGCCGTCCTGGCCGGCGTCTGCCCGGGCTTCATCGGCAACCGCATGCTGAGCCAACGCCAGCGCGAGGCCCAGAAGCTGGTCATGGAAGGCGCCATGCCCTGGGACATCGACCGCGTGCTCTACGACTTCGGCTTCCCGATGGGTCCGTTCGCGATGAGCGACCTGGCCGGCCTCGACATCGGCTGGGTGAAGGAGAACTCCAAGGGCGAGAGCATCCGCGACGTGCTCTGCGAGATGGACCGCCGCGGCCAGAAGACCGGCGCGGGTTGGTACGACTACGACGAGAACCGCACCGCCAAGCCGAGCCCCGTCACCGAGAAGATCATCAACGACTTCATCGTCAAGTCGGGCCGCAATCCCCGCAAGATCTCCGACGAGGAGATCCTCGAGCGCTGCCTCTATCCGATGATCAACGAGGGCGCGAAGATCCTGCAGGAGGGCAAGGCGATCCGCCCGTCCGACATCGACGTGGTCTGGGTCAACGGCTACGGCTGGCCGGTCTACCGAGGCGGGCCGATGTACTACGGCGACCAGCTCGGCGCGGACAAGGTGCTGGCCAAGATGAAGGAATTCCAGGCCACCATGGGCGACGCCTTCAAGCCCGCGCCCCTGCTTGAAAAGCTGGCCGCCGCCGGCAAGACCTTCCAGAACCCGGGATAGCGCCCTCTCACCGGCGCATGCTGCGACCATCTCTCGACCGTCATCGCCCGGGTTGTCCGGGCGACCCATGAACATGTGAGACGCCGGTGATGGGCGGCGGCCGACGCCATGCGAACTCACAATCGCCGGTGATCATGGGTGGCCCGGACGAGCCGGGCCATGACGGGGAAAATTACGGCAAAGGTCGACGCCGCCGTATGGCGCCATCGTTACATGTGTCGGCGGCGGCTTGGGCGCGGTCGGACTGTTGGAATCTACAAATGAAGGCCGCCGTCAGCCGGCCTGGCGCAGCTCGTCCGAGTTCATCGACGGCGTGTAGGAATGCAGCAATTCCGCATGCTCGCGCCGGCGCACGGCCGCGGTGATGTTCAAGCGCGTATAGAGGCCGCTGGCCCCAAAAGCCCGTTCCGCCTCGGACCAGCGGTCCTGGGCGTGCTTGGCCAGGTTGTCGGTCTCGCCGACATAGACCACCTCCATGGCCTCGTCCTCGCCGGCGACATAGACGAAATTACCCGCCATGGGCGAGAGCGGCCGACCTTCCTTGAACAGGGCAAATCGGAGGTACTCACCAGATGTGCTGCGGCAGTCGATCTGATCTTTCACGCCTTCGCCCTCCGACTCACTGCCTCCACCCTGCGCCCGCCACGGCGGCCCGATGGTGGCCAAGATCAGGCGGAATGAAGGCGAATGGTGAAGCTTGTTCGGCGCGTCTCCTTCTCGGCTCGCTGGCGAACTGAGGTTCCGCTAGCCGGCAGCGGCCTCGTCGTGTTCGGCCAGCGGCGGCTCGATAGCCGCCTGCAACGCCTGGAAAAGCCGGCCGGCTTCGATGGGCTTGGCGACGTGGTCGTCCATGCCGGCGGCGAGATATTCGGCGACGTGGTGCGACATGGCGTTGGCGGTCAGCGCGATGATCGGCGTGCGGGGGCGGCCGGTCTCGCGCTCACGCTCGCGGATGCGGCGGGTGGCGGTGGGCCCGTCCATCACCGGCATCTGCACGTCCATCAGGATGGCGTCCCAGTGGCCGGCCTCCCAGGCCTCCAGCGCGTCGGCGCCGTCGCCGACCACAACCGGCTCGACGCCGATCTGGTGCAGCAGGGTCTTCAGAACCAGCTGGTTGACGGTATTGTCCTCGGCCGCCAGCACCCTGAGGCCCGGCGACGACTCCATATGCTGGACATCCGGCGAAGGCAGCGGCGTCGCCGGCTTCGCCTCGCCCACCCGCGGCATGGGCAGGGTGACCGTAAAGGTCGAGCCGCGGCCCAGCTCGCTGTCCACCTCGATCACCCCGCCCATCAGCCTGGAGAGCTGCTGGCAGATGGCCAGGCCGAGGCCGGTGCCGCCGAAGCGCCTGGTGGTCGAGGCGTCGACCTGGGCGAACTTGCCGAACAGCTTGGCCAGGGCCTCGGGCGGAATGCCCATGCCGGTGTCGGCGACGGTGAAGCGCAGGCTGGCGTCCAGGCGCACGGCGGTGACCCGGATCTCGCCGTGCTCGGTGAATTTCAGCGCATTGGAGATCAGGTTGTAGAGGATCTGGCGCAGCCGCGTCGGATCGCCGCGGTAGACGCCGCGCGCCTGGTCGATGTCCAGCGCGAACGACAGCCCCTTCCTGTTGGCGAGCGCGGTGAAGGCCGAATGCGCCCCGCGCGCCACCTCGCCGAGGTCGAACTCGATCTCCTCCAGCTCCAGCTTGCCGGCCTCGATCTTGGACAGGTCGAGGATGTCGTTGAGGATGGCCAGGAGCGCCTTGCCCGACTGGTCGATGATGTCCAGCCGTTCGCGCTGCATCGGCGACAGGGTCTCGGCCGCCATGGCCTGGGCCATGCCCAGCACGCCGTTCAGGGGGGTGCGGATCTCGTGGCTCATGGTGGCCAGGAAGGCGCTCTTGGCCTCGTTGGCGCCCTCGGCCGCCTGTTCGCCGGCGCGGGCCTGGGCGCGGGCCTGGCGCAGCGCCGTACGCGAGCGATCGAGCGTCATGCGCGACAGGTGGAAGAAGTTCACCAGGGTGGTGACGGCCGCGATGACGATCAGCGCGACGGTCGGCGTCAGCCGAGGCTCCGTCGACAGCTGGTAACCGATGAAGGCCAGCGCCGCCGCATAGGGCGTCATCAGCACCAGGAAGGTCTTCAGATTGGCGTAGTATTGCAGCAGCACATAGGCCGCGCCGATGAACAGCGTGATCAGGCCGAAGGTCCTGGCGAGCTCGCCGCCGGACAGCCACAACGCCACCGGCATGAGCGCCGCGACCGAGCCGCTGAGCACATTGACGCAGGTCAGGGCGACATTGAGCAACTCGGCGCGCGCGCCGGCCGGATCGGCCTGAATCAGCCGCATCAGGCCCATGCCGGCGAACACGATCGCCCACGAGGCCAGGAACCACGAGGCCGCCCACACCGGCCCGAAAGCGACCAGGCCGACGCCGGTGACGCAAATGCTCGAGACCAGCCGGGGCAGCAGGTTGCGCGCCGAAGCCGCGAACAGCTTCACCCCCTTGGAGTCGTCCGCCGCCGCCCGCGCGGCCTCCGCCGATTCAGCCATGCTCCCTCCCCAGGGGTTCCGCACCGGATCGTAGAATTGGATGGTTAAGGGAGCGGTAAGATTGACCCTGCGGCGCCGGCCGCGGCGGCGCTTGAGGTCGCGAACAATGCGGATCAGGTTGGCGCGCGGAATTTCACCGCGTCTCGGCTCGCCGCGACCAGTCCGAATCGACCGCAAAGGACCCTTCCATGGCCGAGACCGCGACCGCCAACAGTGACCAGGTCGCCTACTGGAACGCCGGCGCCGGCGAGACCTGGACCGCCATGCAGGACAAGCTGGACGGCCAGATCCAGCCGCTGGGCGAGGCGGCAATCGAGGCGCTTGGGCTCAAGGCCGGCGAGCGGGTGGTCGACATCGGCTGCGGCTGCGGCCAGACCACCGTCGCGCTGGCTAGCCAAGTCGGCGCGGCCGGAGCGGTGCTCGGCGTCGACATCTCGCGGCCGATGCTGGTCGCGGCGCGCAGGCGTCTTGCCGCGCAGGGCCTAGCCCAGGCCGGCGTGATCGAGGCCGACGCCCAGACCCACCCCTTCGCGGCGGCGGCCTTCGACGCTGTCTTCTCCCGCTTCGGCGTGATGTTCTTCGAGGACCCGACCGCGGCCTTCGGCAACATTCTCAAGGGGTTGAAACCCGGCGGCCGCCTGGGCTTCGTCTGCTGGCGAACCTTCGCCGAAAACCCGTGGATGAGCGTCCCGCTGGCCGCCGCCCAGCCGCTGCTGCCCGAGCCGGCGTCGCCGCCGACTGACCCCCTGGCGCCCGGCCCGTTCGCCTTCGCCGATCCCGACCGGCTGCAGGCCATCCTGTCGGCCGCCGGCTTTGCGGACATCAGCGTGACCGCCCAGGACAAGCCGATCGGCGCCCCAACCCTCGACGCGGCGATCGAGACCGCCCTGAAGGTCGGTCCCCTCGGCGCCCGCCTGCGCGAGCACCCCGACCAGGCCGCGACGGTGGTCGGCGCGATCCGCCAGGCCCTGGC
>DASYAQ010000156.1:0-3630 GCA_036501225.1 Caulobacteraceae bacterium
GCTGTTTCTCCTCATCGGACCGATGTTCACGCCCCTGCATGGCGTCGGCCTGTGGGTGACCGCGCTGGCGCTTCCCCCCGCGGGGTTCGCCGGAGACCTGACCTTCTCGGCGATCAAACGCGACATCGGCGTCAAGGACACATCCCACCTCATTCCAGGTCATGGGGGGATGCTCGACCGGCTGGACAGTCTCACCTTCACCTCGCCGCTCTATTTCCATCTGCTCGCCTATTATTCGCTGGCGACGTACTGATGGGCTGGCTGCGGTTCGTCCTGATACGGACAATCCTGCGGCCGCTGGCCCTGTTCCTGACCGGCGCCGACGTCATCGACCGCCAGCGCCTGCCGCTCGTCGGCCCGGCGATCATCGCCGGCAACCACAACAGCCACATGGATACGCTGCTGTTGCTCTCGGTGTTCCCGGCCAGGGCGCTCAAGTGGGTGAGGCCGGTGGCGGCGGCCGACTATTTCCTCAAGACGCCGGCGCTGAGCTGGTTCTCGCGCAACGTCATCGGCATCGTGCCCATCGAGCGGGTGAAGGCCGGCCAGGGCGTCGATGTGCTGGCGCCGGCGCGGGAGGCCCTGGAGAAAGGCGCCATCCTGGTCATCTTTCCGGAGGGCACGCGAGGCTCGAACGAGCAGGAGATGGGGCCCCTGAAGAGCGGGATTGCCCGCCTGGCGGCAGAGTTCCCGCAGGCCCCGGTGACGCCGGTGTGGATCCAGGGGGCGGGCCGGGTCCTGCCGAAGGGCGCCTTCCTGCCAGTGCCGATGAACTGCTGCGCCCTGGTTGGCGAGGCGATCGAATGGACCGGTGACCAGGCGCGGTTCCTTTGGGCTTTGCGGGAGTCGCTCGAGGACCTGCGCCAAAAGGCGCCGCCCCTGCAGTGGCGCGACCCGGGCGCCGCGACCTAGGCGCTCGTCTTCAGGCGCGGGCCGCATCGATCGCTTCCCGCACGCGGGCGAGGGCGGCTTCCGCCGGCGCCGTCTCTCCCAACAGATCGAAGGTCCGATAGAGGGAAAAGCTGCAGTGGCCGTGCACCGTGGCGACCAGGGAGCGGGCCAGGGACGCGACCTTGGCATGTGACGCCCCGGGCAAGGCCCGCACGATCTCCGCTTCGGCGATCCGCATGACCTGGGCGACGACGGCGAGATACCAGTCGGGCGCGGGGCCGCCGTCGGCCATGTTGTGCTCGTAGATCGCGATCCAGGCCTTGGGCCTGGAGGCCGCGAAGGCGAAGTAGCCGTAGACCAGCTCGGCGATCCGGTCCGTGACGCTGGGGCCAGCCAGCCGGTCCTTCAGATAGGCGATCCAGGAGGCGAGGGTGCGGGCGTTGATCGCCAGGATCATGCCGTCGTAGCTGCCGAAGACATTGTAGAGCGTGCCAACCGAATAGCCGACGCGCTTGGCCACATCGCGCGCGGAGAACCTCGAAAGACCCACCAGGTCCAGCTGGCGGCTGCCCTCGGCGATGAGCAATTCCTTCAGCTCCTCGCGGGTATGATCGGACCTGCGGCCCATGCGGCCTCCGAAGTGAAATTGATCGCTGTCCAGAAAATAATTGAACAACGCTCAATTGTGCGCTTCGGGCGCTCGCGTCAAGGGGAAATGTTGAATGGAGAGAGGTTGTTCCGTCGGCACGGAGCTGGCCGGGCGAAAATAATTAAACACCGTTCAAAATAGTTATTGAACACTGATCAATTTCATGGTCCAACCCCTCTCGACAGCAGGAGGAGGGCACGATCAAGGCCCTCACGCGGATGAGGAGAGCGAGATGGGCGAGGTCGGAAATCTCAGGACAGGCCCTCCCCGGCTCCGGCGGCTGAAGTCCTCGCGGGCCGCCCTTGTCGTGGCGGGCGCCGGCGCCCTGACTATCGGGCTCCTCGCCACGCCCGGCCCGACCCAGGCCGACAGCGTCGCCATGGTCACGGGCGGCGGCTGGCTCGATCATTGGTCAGCGATCGATCGCGACCCGGCGCTGATCCGCGCCGACGCCGCGCTGGGCGCGCTCTTCGTCCCCCTGGCGGCGCCGCTCTTCTGGCCCAGGATCCGCAACCGCAACTGGAAGGCGCACCGGGCCCTGGGCGGCCTGGCGGTCGCCGTCATGATCGTCCTTCCCGTCACCGGCATCGCCTGCGCGATGCTCTATCCCGCGGCCGCCGTGGCGGGCCTCGTCCCGAACCTCATGTGGCTGGCGGCGATGCTCGGATGTGTGGCCATGGCCGGGCGGTGCGTGGCTGACAAGGACATCCTGGGCCACGAGGCCTGGGTCACCCGCGCCGCGGCCATGACCGCGGGGATCACGCTTTCGGGGATCTATGAGCCGATCGCGGTGGGCGTTTTCGGCCTGGATCCGCAGCCGGCCGCGACGCTCGTCTTCTGGCTCGGCCAGGGCCAGGGGATCGCGGCGGCCGAGGTCTGGCTGCGCCGCAGCCGCGGCACGCTGGCCCGGCGGACGGCCCTGCTGGCGGCGATGCGCCGATGAACCGGCGACGTCAGAGCCTTCCGGCGACGGACCTGACGGCGCACGCCGGCTGGCTCCAACCCCATTTTACGATCCAGAAGCCACCGGGGCCTGGACCTTTCCCCGTCTGCCTGCAGTTCCACGGCTGCGGCGGCATCCTCGACATGCAGTTCCAGTACGCGCGGGCCGCGCGCCAAGCGGGCTTCGCCGTGGTGGTGGTGGACTCGTTCGGTCCGCGGGGCGTCAGTCGCGCCAGCGCTCTCACCACCATCTGCACCGGCGCGAGATTCCGCGGCGCCGAGCGGGCGCTCGATGTGCTCGCGGCACTGGAGTGGGTGCGGCAACAGCCCTGGGCGGACGCGGATCGGATCGCGGTTTCCGGCTGGAGCCACGGCGCCTGGGCGGCGATGGAGGCCCTGTCGGGACCGGCGCGTGAGCGGCCGGCGCCGCCACTGCCTGTAAAGGCGGCGATCCTCTTCTATCCCTATTGCGGCCCGCTCTCGCACACGGCGTCCTGGGGCTGGGGCGAGAACCGTCCAGCCGTCCATGCCTGCCTCGGCGGCCGCGACGTGGTCGTGGGAACCGCGGCGCCCCGGCGCGCGCTGCGCCGGCTCGAAGCCGACGGCCTCAAGGTCCGCTCGCTCCTCCTCGAGGAGGCGGCGCACTGTTTCGATGAGGACGCGCCGGAGGCGCCCTCGAGCCGCTTCCGGCCGGACCTGGCCGAGATTGCGCGTAATTTCTACGTCGAGGCGCTGAGCGAGAGCCCGGCGTCGCAACCATCCCGACCTGACCGCGATCTTCGCGGCGAAACAAAAAGGCGCGAACAATGCTTTGGCTGATCGTCTTGGGCCTGGCCGTCTGGTGCGTGTTCCTGGAAGTCCGGATGGGCGCCCTGCGTGGGGAATTCGAGGTCCTCCGGCGTGGGATCTTCAACAAGCCGCTCATTCCGTCGCTGATCGAACCAACGGCGACGACCGCTCCGGTCGCGAAGGCCCCTGACCCGACCGCGGAGGACCTCCCGGTCGCGGCGAAGGAGGTCTTCGACTCGCCCGCGGCCGCCGAAGCCTACCTTCGGGCGGAAGCGGCGCGCGCGACACCGAGAGTCGCCGAGCATCCTCCGGTTTCGCGGCCCGCGCCCGCGGCTCCAGCCGCGCCTCCCGCAGCGCCA
>DASYAQ010000157.1:0-3175 GCA_036501225.1 Caulobacteraceae bacterium
CCCGGCTTCGGCGGCACATGGCCGGCTTGCGGAACCAGGCCCCAGGTCGGCTTGTGCGAGAAGACGCCGCAAAAGCTCGCCGGCACCCGCAGCGAGCCGCCGATATCCGAGCCGATTTCCAGCGCCGTGACGCCCGCCGCCAGCATCGCCGCCGCGCCACCGGAGGAGCCGCCGCATGTGCGCTCCAGGTTCCACGGATTGTTGGTGGTCCCATAGAGGGCGTTGAAGCTCTGCCAGTCGGCGGTCATCACCGGGACGTTGGTCTTGCCCCAGATCACGGCGCCGGCGGCGCGGGCGCTGGCCACCACGGCGGCGTCCCCGGCGGACCGCCGCAGCAGGGTCTCCAGGCCGGACGAAGCCGGCATGTGCTCGACGTCCAGGCTATCCTTGACGGTCATCGGCAGGCCGGCCAGCGGCCCGGACGCCCCGCCTCGCGCGCGGTGCTCGTCGATCTCACGCGCCCGCTGTCGGGCCCGGTCCAGATCGGTGGCGACCACGGCGTTCAGCCGGGCGTGGGTGGCTTGGTAGCGGGCCACCGCCTCGTCGAGCAGTTCGACGGCGCTGATCCGTTTGGTTTCCAGCGCCTGTAGCTGGGCGGTGGCGTCGAGGGCGAGGATGTCAGTCATCGGCGGTCTTGAACCCCAGCACATCCTGCATGTCGTAGAGGCCGGGCGGCTTGTCGGCGACCCAGAGCGCGGCGGCAAGGGCGCCCCTGGCGAACAGGCTGCGGTCGCGGGCCGAATGGGACAGGGTTATGACCTCGTCCTCGGCGATGAAGCTTATGCTGTGCTCGCCGACCAGGCCGCCGCCGCGCATGACCGAAAAGCCGATGGCGCCGGGGGCTCGCGCGCCGACCTGGGTGTCGCGGCCGCGCTCGGCCAACTGTTCGAGCCTGCCGCCGCGCGCCAGCGCCGCCGCCTCGCCGAGCATCAAGGCCGTGCCGGACGGCGCGTCCACCTTGCGCCGGTGGTGGGCCTCGAACACCTCGATGTCCCAGTCGTCGGCGGCAAGCCGACGCGCCACCTGGTCGACCAGGCCGCGCAACAGATTGACCCCGAGCGAGAAGTTGCGCGAGCGCACGATGGCGACGCGGGCGGCGGCCGCGGCGATGGCCTTGTCGTCCTCGGCCGAGCCGCCCGTATAGCCGATGACCAGGGCGGGGGAGCCGCGCTCGGCCGCGCGCCGGGCCAGCGCCTCGGAAGCCTTCGGCGTAGTGAAATCGATCACCACGTCGCTGGCGGCGAGGACCGCGTCGAGATCGCCGAGCCTGTGACCATCGACAACTCCGCCGGCATGCCCCGGCAGGTCGAACGCCGCCGCCACGCTGGCGTCCGAACGCGTCGCGACGGCGGCGATGACGGCGCGGCCCATATGGCCGAGCGCGCCGGCGACGCCGATCTTCAGCGGCGTGGGCCGCGCCCTGGTCTCGGTTCCGCTCATCGGGCGTTCAGTCGGCCAGGGTGACGACGACAGGGCCGCGCGGCGTCGCCACCAGCGTATGTTCGTACTGCACCGTCGGCCGTTCGCCCTGCGCCGTCAGCGTCCAGCCATCCTCGGTATCCAGGGCCCATTCCGATCCCAGCGACAGGAAGGGCTCGATGGTGAAGACCGAGCCCGAGGCGATGCGGCGCTGGTCGCCGGGCTCATACCAGGTGGCGATCTCCTTCGGATCCTCGTGCAGGGCGTCGCCAACCCCGTGGCTGGCGAGGTTGCGGATCAGCGTATAGCCGTTGCGGTCCGCGAAACCCTGGATGGCGCGGCCGATCTCGTTCAGCCGGCCGCCGGCCTTGACCGCCCGCACGCCGGTCCACATGGCGCGGCGGCCGTCGCGGGCGAGCCGCTCGATGCGCGGCGAGACGGGCGGCATGGCGAAACTGCCGCCGGTGTCGGCGAAGACGCCGTCGATCTCGGCGGAGACGTCGATATTGACCAGGTCGCCGGCCTTCAGGGCCAGGTCGCCGGGAATGCCGTGGGCGATCTGCGGAAAGACCGAGATGCAGGTGGCGCCAGGAAAATCATAGGTGACCTCGGGCGCCGAACGGGCGCCCTCGCGCTCGAGCAGGGCGCGGCCAAGCGTATCCAGTTCGCCCGTGGTCATGCCCGGCTCCATGGCCCTGGCCATGGCGGTCATGGTGCGGGCGACGAGGCGGCCCACATGGCGCAGGCTGGTCAGTTGGTCTTCGCTGCCGATGGTCATGGCGCACCCCTTGAAGTCCGCGAACCTCGCCCAAGCGGCGGCGGGGCGCAAGCCGAGGCGTTCGCCAAATCGCTTGCGGCGGTTGTGGGCGGGGGACGGCGTCGGTAGGGTGCCGGCCCCGGGCGGGGGAGGGGCCTCGCCGCAATCAAAAAGCCAAAGTACGGCATGAGCGACTCCGAGCAACGCACCTTTACCGACGAAGAGGCCCTGGCCTTCCACCGCTATCCGACGCCCGGCAAGATCGCCGTGGTCGCCACCAAGCCCATGGACACCGAGCGCGATCTCAGCCTGGCCTATTCGCCGGGCGTGGCGGTGCCGGTGCGGGCCATCGCCGAGAATCCCGACCTGGCCTACGACTATACCTCGAAGGGCAATCTGGTCGCGGTGATCTCCAACGGCACCGCCATTCTCGGGCTCGGCGACCTGGGCGCGCTCGCCTCCAAGCCGGTGATGGAAGGCAAGGCCGTCCTCTTCAAGCGTTTCGCCGACGTCGATTCGATCGACATCGAGGTCAGTTCGCGCGACCCGGACGAGATCATCACGGTGGTGAAGAATATCGGCGTCAGCTTCGGCGGCATCAATCTGGAGGACATCAAGAGCCCCGAGTGCTTCCGCATCGAGACCGAGCTGCAGGAGCTGCTCGATATCCCGGTCTTCCACGACGACCAGCACGGCACGGCGATCATCTCGGCCGCGGGCCTGCTCAACGCCTGCGACATCACCGGCCGGCGGTTCGAGGACGTAAAGGTGGTGCTCTGCGGCGCGGGCGCGGCGGGCATCGCCACGGTGGAGCTGATCAGGGCGATGGGCGTGCGGCCCGAGAACGTCATCTCGGTGGACAACACCGGGGTGATCTACCGGGGTCGCGAAAAGGGGATGAACCAGTGGAAGTCGGGCCTGGCGGTCGAGACCGATACGCGGACACTGGCCGACGCGGTCAAGGGCGCCGACATCTTCCTGGGCCTGTCCGTGAAGGGC